>JAZORN010000049.1:0-20348 GCA_045656645.1 Clostridia bacterium
AGATATCGCGGAGTAGAGCAGTTGGTAGCTCGTCGGGCTCATAACCCGGAGGTCGCAGGTTCAAGTCCTGTCTCCGCAACCAACAGAAAGCCTTGATATTCCTAGACTTTTGGAATATTGAGGTTTTCTTTTTTTGTCCCAAAATCACCTGCATCTAACACAGCATCTAACACAAATCCGAGAAAGAATTGCTCATAGATTGTGCAATTGACTTTTTCCTGCCTATATCAAGATGAGCGTAGAAATTTGCTGTTGTACTGAAATCAGCATGACCTAACCAATCTTGTATATCTTTCAAAGAAAAACCTTTTGTTATTAAAAGGCTCGCACAAGAGTGTCTTAAATCGTGAAATCTTATATGCGGCAAATCATTGTTTTTTAAAATCTTGGAAAACTTACTGGATATGTAGTCCGGGTTATATGGCATACCATTTTCCCATTTGAAGATATATTCGTTTTCAATATAACAATCGCCAAAAGTTTTTCTATTGATTTCTTCTGTATATTTCACCTGCAGAAGAAGTTTTTCAACCTCGTCATCCATTGGATATATACGATAACTCGACGCTGTTTTTGTTGTATCTTTTCTGACTACACTATTATGTCTGACAACAGTATGCTTAATAGTGACTGTTTTATTTTGAAAATTCACACTATCCCACTTCAAACCCAACACCTCGCTTCGTCTCAATCCATATATAACCGTTATGTATATGAGCGGGTAAAGCTTTTCGTTTCTTGATTTCTGAAAAAGCTGCTCAAGTTCATCTTGATTATAAAAAGTCGCTTCTCTTTTTACTGCCTTAGGAACCTTAACAAGCTCACAAGGATTAACAGAAATCAACTTTTCCTTTATAGCCTCTTTCGAAGCAAGCTGAATAATAAGTTTCTGCTCCCTAATTGTCTTAGGTGCTAATCCGCCTTTACCATCCAGTCTTCCGTTTGTCGCTTTAAAATCAATATACTCTTGAATTACTTCTCTATTCAGTTTTGAAAGACGACAAGGATTCATTTTGAAATAAGGAATAATGTGCGAATTAACAACGCTAGAATAACTTTGATAAGTAATAATATCAATGTTATTTTTCACGCAATCAAGCCAATGAAGCAAGTAATTATGAAACATAATATCAGAGTTTATAACTTGATGATCTTCATACTCCTCAAGTTTCTCTCTTAATATTTTTTCAGCATTTCTTTTGTTTCCTTTAATATCAAGTCCAGTGGAAATCCATTTTTGCTTTCTTTTACCATTTGAATCCGTCAGATTCAATACTATCTGATATTTGCCATTTTTAATCTGTAAACTACCAGTCATTTTTCTCCTTTCCGTGATTAGATAATACAACTTAATTTCATTATAACTAATCACTGATCATTTTGTAAACCTTGGCGTATCTCATTTATATAATCCTCTAAAAACACCTTTGGGACTAAATATTTGTTGCCTATCATAAAAGATTTTATAGTGCCTTCTTTAAGCATACGATACATTGCTTTCACACCAATATTCATTGCTTTTGCGGACTCTTTAACATTTAAAACATTAGCATAACACTCAAACAAATAATCACTGTCCTTATAAATTTTCGATTAAAATCACAAATACAGAGCGACAAAAAACGCTTCATATTTCTAAATTTAATCAACAATGCTTCATTACTCGGCTGTAATTTGCAAAATCACACTCGTTCATTAACCCTCCGATTCACTTACGAAGCCTCTCACTCTACTCAGTCATTTATGACTTTTCACAATGGGGAGTAGCCACTTTCCGCTGTCATCGCTCAATCGGTAGCAACCGATTTATCTGCCGTGATATTTGTCGCTCGCTTATCAGGTCTTGGCGTATCACACAGACGGCTATTTCAGAAAGATTGTTGCCGTGAAGCTATTCAGTTTTCAAGGTGCATTATTTCTATTTATATCGTTTCTCCTTATGGTTGAGATGAAAGGTTTTCCTTTTCATGTTCAATGGAGGAGAAAGTTGATATAAACATAAATTACTTTTTTGAAAAAGCAACTAATATGCTTTTTAAAACATCACAATCAGGAGGACAACCATTTATAACATTGATTAACGCTTTTTCCTGTTCAGTGGTTAAATAATGACGATACCAATAAAACCCTTGTGAAATACATACACCACCACCATACCTACCTCGAATTGTATAAAGAGGTGCAAATACGCTGAGTGCAACTATATCATTTTGAATTGTTCTTCTTGACACATTGAGTTCACTTGCGAGATTATCCATTGTTTCAAATCGACGACAACTTAAAATTTCAAGAATGGTTTCCCTCCGTTCTAAAGCACCCAACATTTTACACCTCCTTTCTGTTTTCAAGGAGTAGTCTAAGAGTTAAATAGGAAAAAAATCTTCCTATTTAAAAAATTTTTCAAAAAAACCTGCATCATCAAATTCAAGTTCGATGTTGCAGGTTTTTAACAATCCTATTTATTTTTTGAAGGTTTATGATAAACAACAACTTTAAATGCGGATACTTCTAAGTTTTTTACAAATCTACAATACATAGGTGTAGTTACAAAATCTTTTAAAGAGATAATCCTGATAGCACCAATATGAAAACTTGGTATCTTAAAAAAGTCACAAAGTTCTTTTTCTATGGGTTTGGCACGATTTCTACGATTTGTTCTCAAAATAATATAAGCTCCATTGCTTCTTTGATTTAATCTATTTGCCAAACCCTTTACATCCATTGCACCATAATCTGAATGTTTTTTTATCTGCTCCATTACGGTCTCTTCAATATGAATTTTATCAGGATAATAAGTTTTAATAAATTCGTCCCAAATGGAAATATATGTATCATAATCAATTGTATCAATTGTTGTCCTTGCCGCAAAAGCAAATGATAAATATTTAGGAAATCTGCTCTTATCTTCTTCAAATGAATAAAAGCAGTCAAAATTTTTATTGTTAAAAAATTCGATTTTCTTTAAATTAAATTCCTTTTTTTCTTTAATACTTAAACTCCTTAAAAATGAATATGAATTAAACATTGCTATATCCAGCAAAATGTCAATTGCACTACTTATAAAATATTTTTGATCAATTATCATTTTTGCACTTATTTCTTTGTTTGAATCACAAATGCTGATTATGTCATAATTGTTGGTAATTCTAAGAATAAGCATATGAGAAATACTTGAAAAAGGAATTAAGTCTTCAAAAACAGAATCGTCTTTGAAAGCTTTATCTGTCATAATAAGTCTTAAATGCTCGTTATCATAATCATCTGCCGCCATAAGATGGATGAATGGAATTTGTCGTTCAGCGCACCTAAGCGATACTTCCTGTATGTTAACCCATAATGACTCATTAATATTTTTTACTGTTCTATTAAATTCTTGATGATGGGCTTCTGTTCCGTTCATAACAATATAACGATAAAGTACATTATCAGTAAAGTTACGCATATAAGCTAATCTTACCACATCTTTAAACTTTCTTGATGAATCAACCATTTTTTTACTCCTTTTATAAAATTGTACAACCCTGAGAGTTGAAACTAATTTTTTTAACATCAAAAGTACTTTTAAGTTTATGCTTTTCACACAACAATTTTATTATATCAATATCTGTTTCATCGGTTCTCTCTCCAACAACCACGCCCTCTAAGAAAGTATGAACATTGTCCAAAACCAGATTATCTTTAGAGTCATTAAAAGCCAAAATTCTATATTCATTTTCATTAACCCAGTCGCTTGATTTTGAAAAATAATTATAATCAATAAATTGATTAGAATTTCTCAACATATCAACACCAACTAACATTCCTGTGTGTTTAGTAATATTCGAATATATATTATCTATTTTTTTCGGCTCAAAAGGGAATGAAGAAAAAGAAGAAACATACTTTACATTACCCGATTTGATAATAAATGGACTTAACTTATCCATAGATTCAAGAATACTCTTTTTGTTAAATATGAAACAAACGCCCTTATTATTTTCTGCATATTGTGCCCACATTCTAGGCAACGCAAAACCTCGGCCAGAATAATCGTCATATTTTAAACTGTCTGAAATTTTTTCTGACGAAGATTTCTTTTTGGTATCTCTGCAAAAACAAGCCAATTCAATATTATTTTGATTAATTTGAGAAAAATAATCATATATAATTCGCATTTTTTCTTCATACTCTTTTTCGCTGACAGATATTTTTGGCTTTGCCTCTGAAGTATCATTAGTCCTTGAAAGTTTTGATAATCTTAGAGTATCTGTGTTTAAAATTTTAAATGCTGTTGACATAGATGTATAATGATATAAAAATTCCTTCTCATTAAACCCAGAGTAGTTTAATGTATACCATGCCTTGTTTTTCAAATGTGTCACTCCTTTATACAGTTTTGCACCCAGAGTTTTATTCCTTTTGGGTGTCATAATACATATACATAAAAGTTGCAAAAGATTTCATAATTCAACAAAAAATCCACCTTTTGCACAAAGTACAATAGCTTTTTTTGTTGAATTTCACTTTATTATATAGAAGTTTTCATCACTATAAAACACAAACTATGCAAAAAAGACTTTCTGCCAATTCATTATAGCAGAAAGTCTTTATACGCTTAGACACCTTACATAAAAGTAAAAAGCATGTTTAGTTATGGATTACAGCGTTTACAGGGTACATATCCTTCAGAAATCAACTCATCTCGTGTTCCGTTAAACAACATTTTATTTTCCTCTTTCATATCGTCAACAGACGAACAGCTTGGGTAATGAAATTTACCCGTGTTAGTGTTTGCCACATAATCCGCCTTTTCTACCGAACTATTAGAGGTAGACTTTTGAGTTGTTGCTTTACTGACTATTTCTGTGGCTTTTGAAGTAGCACTCTCAGAAGTATCATTTATCAACTTGCTGTTTCCGGAAGAATAATCAATTGTTACACCCGGCTGGACATTGTAGCAAAAAACATTAAAACAAACACCTGCGCCGTCATCTTCAACGGAATATGCTTCTATCTGTACTCCGTGTGCTAAAAGATTGTTTTTTTCAAAATAAGGTGTTACACGATACAACACATGATTTTCGGTTTCTTTTATATAGTCCGCAACCATGTTTTCAAATGGCAGCATTCCTTGGATGTTCAAGTACCGTGTTCCGGTTATTAAATTCCTTTCATTTGAAGTTTCGCCTGTAAGTTGCCAGCCTATCAAATGACAACGATTATACAAAAACTTTCCATCAACAATATCGTATTTTACAGTATGCCATCCTGTAGGTTTTATTTGACCCGTTTCGCCCCTCTCTCCGATTGGCATTACGTCTTTTCCTATGCAAGCATACACAATGCCGCAACGACCCTGATTGTCAAGTGAACTATAATATTCAAACGAATCAGTAGTATAATCTGAAGAATTAAAATAAGGTTGATTATTGTTTAAAACAACATAAGGTTTATCACTAAATGGAGGAATATCAGACAATACTATCTTACCGGTAACATTTAAAGCTTCATTTGTGTAAGATGTGCTTGGTATATCTGCCGATGTGCTTGATGTTATATCCAAACTGTTACCAACATCTATTTGTGTATCTGTAACAGTAGATTGTTCATCAGATAAAGCTTCATATAAGTATTCATGAGACTCAATAACTGTTTCAGATAATTTGGTTGTTGTATATTCTCCAGGATTCCTAATCACTTCAATCATTGCCCAACCAAAAATCAAAGAGCTAACTAAGAGGCAAGAAAAAACTGTTGTTATAATGAATTTAGGAAACTTTTTAAGAGATTTATATTTGTTGAAATGTTTTTTGATAAAACTAATCATTTCTAGTGTATATCTCCTCTGTAATTATTTCGTGAGAACTTCCTGCAAAATCTGTTGTTCTTATACACTTCCATCCACTTAGGTCAATATCAAAAAACATATCTGAAGGATAAGATTTATTCCATTTATAAAGGATTATGATTTCAATAGTAGATTCATAGCTTTTCACTTGCTTATCCTCAACAAAGCAAAATTCTCCACTGGTTGCTTCATTCAAAAAATAATCCGAAATATTTATGTGTGATGCATCATTTACTTTGAATTGTGTTTCAGAATAACTATTTATCCAAAGTTTAGACTTGGACGAAATCTGAACTATTCTTTCACGTAAAGCACTATCTTGACTTTGCCTTCTACCGTTAAACATAATTCCCATTTGATCATCAACACAAAAAATTAAAATCATTTATATTCTCCTATTTGTTTTTAAAAAACAGCAGCCCACCCAAAGGTGGACCGCTAATTATTAATGGCAGTAAATATACTCGCTACCAATCAATGTGTATTCTGAAAAATCACAACGAGTACAAATTTCATAATCGTATGTTTCTCTTAAGCAACGAGGCGCAGATGTTCTAACATTATGAGTAACAACTGATGTTGTTCCAGTCTCAAGCTTATGACCAAAAAGTGTGCATGTAATACCTCTTGATGAAATTGTATTTTCATCTTCGCCCTGGAAATGAGCAACTATACGTTCTTTTGCTTTGTCTGACACTTCGTTATGAAATTCAATTGTAATATTCTCACAATTATCAGTATTACTATCCGCAAAAGCTATTGTCTGAAAAGAGCAAGCCGCAAAAACAACTGCTAAAATAAATGAAATCATTTTTTTGAAATTCATGATAAATTCTCCTTTAAATTTTCAATTATACATTCTAAATTTGAACGATTTTGTGTTTTGATAATGTAGGTAACACTTTGATTAACTAAGGTACATTGTATTGTTGAATCTTCAACAAAAAAGTAACAAGTATATCCACAAATTTCTTCTTTTTCCAAAGTAGATTCATTCATAAATCCTTTATGATAATCCGGATTTGTATGTACAATAATACTTGTTTGAGGATTGTCTGTAACAAAAAATATTGAATGATAGTTAGAAGTATAATTATTATTCACATCATATGAACCAGTAACTTTAACTTTTTTCAATTTTATTCCTTCAGGAAACACTGTGGGAATTAGAATATCAAAGTTAGTATTCTTTTCAAAATCATTTACAGAATCAAAAGACAAGCTTTCATTCTCCTTTATAATTGTTACTCCACCGACCTCTTCTTTTTCACCTTCAAACATTTCAACAATATTATGTCCCCACTCCTTAAGAATAGATATTGTATCAATACCACACGCCAATGCAACAAAGTTAGCTAAAAGCATTAATATTGCTAAACATGCTGCAATTAACAAACCTTTAAACTTGAGCTTCTTTTGAGGATTTTTCTTTTTGTCAAGCAACATATAAATTTGTTTCTTGCCATTTTCAAGTTCCTCATCAGTTAACTCTATACCGTTTTCTAATTCCATGATATAATCGACGCACTCATCAATGAGGTCAATATCTTGTTCAGAAATAGGTTTTGAGGATTCAATTTCTATAATTGCTCTTAACTTTTCGACGAGAGCCTGATTAGACTCATCATTGTTAATGCGTTCGATTGACACGGTTCATTCATCTCCTTTCTTTATAATGATTTATTTATTTTTAACCTCCCTTCATATTACATATACGAAGAAAAGCATAAAGATTACTTTTAAATTTATAAAATCATCAAACAAAAATCGACAATACTTTTTACAATCGATTTTATTTTATTCCTGAGCCTATATGTTTGAACATTTACTGATATATCGCTGACACCCTTATCACGTGCAATTTCGGAATATTTTTTCTTTTTTATATAAGCTTCAATATAAAGCTCTTGTTCCTTTTCCGTCAGTAAATTTAAAACTTTTTGTTTTTCTGTATCAATTCTCTCACTATCATACAAATATTGTGAAAGCGCCTCTTCAATGCTATAAACAGCTTCTTCATCAAATAGCATTCTGCTGTTTTGTTCGTCAAAAGAAATTTTATGAATTTTAGTAGATTTATTGTTACTATATTGTTTTATCTTTATAATAGCAACAGAATAAAGCCATGCTTTAATGTTTTTATCTTGAAGTTCAGAAGCTTTTTCTATCAAAAGCTTAAAAGTATCTTGAGTTATATCTTGAGAGTCATCAACATTTTTAACAAAAGAAAAACAGTAGCGATATACGTCTTTGTAATACAAATCGCATATTTCTTTTATACGATCATCATTTATCAACGCATATCACCACCTTTACAAAAAGACTATATAAAATTACTTTTCAAGAAATGTATCTACAACCGCTTCAGCAGCGTTAAGTGCCGCTTTTTGTTCTAAAACTGTAAGCTTATTCAACTTTTCAATAAAGTCGTTAGAGAAAAAGCTTTCACCAACATTTTCAGATTCAAAAATCAATGCATCAAGAGAAAACTCCAATACTCGTGCAAGTTCAAATATTATATCTCTTCCAGGAGCTTTTTCTCCTCTTTCATATCGACCAATCATTCCCGCTGCCACATTAACTATTTCAGCTAGCTCTGCTTGGGTAAGGCCTTTTTTAATTCTGTAAACTTTTATGCATCGTCCAAGTAACTTATTATCCATATCAAGCCCTCCCACCAAATATTTTATATTATTTTTTATATTATATTAAAAATAATAATAGTATAAAATAACCCACAAGATTACATTAGTGTTCTGTTGGGTTATTTTATGCAAATAAAATCAATTGTTTTACATTTTTATGTAGCATTATCTTTGCCATCAGCATTGTTTAAGTATGCAAAAAAACATCGGCAACTTTGTATACACAAAATTACCGATGTTCATCGTCTTACTAATACAAACGGATATTAAAAATAAAAAAACAAATATATCATAAATTTCTGCATAAGATTAAATGGTCAGGTGCCATCAGTGTGGCTAGATGACATACATTCAACAAACTATCAATAGGTCGTTTTGGTAGTATGTAACGACCAGTCGGGGCGGGACCGACATGGCACTTGATTATTCTTTAGGATTTGAAAGCATAAGAAGACCTTTGTTGGCTTTGTTGGGAAAGCACTTCTCAACTAGTCTTGCTCTGCTATTTCGGTTAAGCGACCTCATGTTGTGCAAAGCATAATTTGCTACTCTTTGAGTCAAGCCTTTTGAAAGTGGGTGTTTACCATCTTTCAAAATTCTTTCAGCTTCATTTATAAATTCTTCAACTCTATTCCGATTGCATAACATCATCAAATGCTCCAAAGAATACGAATCATCCGATTTATAATCATAAGCTGACAAATATGAAATCGTATTTTCTTTCGACGCATTTACAGATGCTGCATTATAAATATCCAACAAGAGATTTGCTGAATTGACAACCAATAATTCTACAGCTTTTTCCTTAATCTCTGTTTCGGTTTGCTTATCGATTTGTTTATGATATTCGCTGGACAAAGCTTTTTTAACAAACTCTATTATAAGACCCTTATCTTCATCTACACTTTTTGCCCACAAATAAAAGATTTTATTGGGAAGTTTATAAATCATTTCTACAAAAGCCTGCTTATCCTCTCTTTTCATCATGTGTTCAAAATTTGGTAAACATCTTGATATAACAGTCAAAAGTGATATTGATCTAAATATTTTATTCAAAAATTCTTCTGATGAGTCTTTGGGGTAGTCATAAACATTAACTGAGCTTAGTAACTCACTTTGAATTTTTGCTTTTTCTTCTTCTACAATCTCCTCGTCAATTTTTCTAATGGCTTCCGAATCAAGTTCTTCAACATTATATTCAACTACGCCATTTAAATAGTCTATATTGGATTTTGAGAGACTATACTCCTCCCATCCGTCTGTATAGAACTTTGCCATTTCTAAAATCAAGTCTAGAATTTTTTTGTTATCAGTGATATAAATTAAAAACAGCAAAACATCAGCATTGATGTCATAACAAGAAAATTCGATTACTTCTTTTATGTCAGTGTCATCACGATCCTCATTAAACTTTCTATTTATCTCTTTGGCAACAAAAAACGAAAGAAAACTTCTGTTAGTAAATTGAAACAAATTAGTAGCATCATTTTTTGACATGACAGATGCACGTAACATAATATTGATTATATCATATGGACTTGTATTATCCCCATATTCTTCATTATAGTCCGATATAACTTTAACTATGGAGAACTCATCAATTGGATATTTTTGATTTTTATGAATATAATAAGCAATTCTTGAAAGTAATGTAAAAACTTTGTCTACCGATAATTTGCCGATAAGACTGTTCTGTATAGAAGTGATAATATTTCCTTCAAACACCTTACCAAACACACCACTATCGTTTCCTGACAATTGAGATAAGTTTTTACAATAAAATTCCACAAACTGTGTTATGAAATCTGGTGTAAGACTTGAAAACATTTGTTGTGATTTAATTGCAGTATCGAGTTGGGCTGTGATTAATTCAACATCTTCTCCACTGTGTAATTCTGTTTCTGCAACAGCACGAATAAGTTGTTTGCGTTTATCTCTATACCAAGATGTTAATTTGTATCTACTTATATCTTTGTTTTCTCCAATTTCTTTCTTTATTCTCTCGAAAACATTAAGCTCAATTGTTTGTTTAGAACCTAGTATATAATAGCCGAAAAATGATTCCACTTTTTCAAAGAAATATTTAAAATGAGTGTCTTTTATTCGATCAACATTATCAAATATCAACACCCTTTCGTCTTTGGGCAACTGTTGAAAACGAACATACGCACTATCGTCTTCTCCGTATATCTCTTCGAAGGCATTTTTTACAATCTTATCAATTTTACTGCCACTTATAGAATCAGCGTCAATATAAATAACTGTTTTACTTTTTGAAAGTTCATAAAAAAGATATTTTAGCAAAAAGGTTCTTCCTGAGTTATAAGAACCTGAAACAATCATTCTTTTACTATCTTCAAACTCTTTTTCAAACTCATCGTATGTAGTTATTTCTTTCTCGTCGTTATTATCTCTCAATCTTGGAAAAACGAAACGATTTCTGAAATCTTTTTGACTTGAATGTTTTGCATCCAAGCAAAACTCTTCTTCATATTCAGATTTTATTATAAATGATTTATTCTTTGACGGAAGATTTATTGTTCCAAGTTCAGTATGTTTATAAATTCCATTTGTCATATCTAAATTAAACCTCCAAATAGAGTAATTATATGTTGAAACATCTAAAATCCCTGCAAAAAAGGCACTGTCAGTCCAATTGCTATTATTACATAACGAACCTCCACACAAAAATATTGCTTCTTGATTACTAAGATTTTTGTGTGTTATGTAATTAGGATAATGTTCATGTCCATAAAACACTATTGAACTTCTTTTTAATATACTTTCTGTCAACTTGTGGTTTATATCATCACTAAACCATTCAGGAGCGTGGTGCATTACCGTAAATGTCAGTGCCGCATCACTTGGCTCTGACATTTTTTCAATTATATGACTGGGAAGATAATGCATTCCTTTATCTTCGTCATGAACAAGAGAAAATAAAGCAGTGTTTATTAAGTTGAACTGAATTGAAAAATCGCCATACGAGATAATTTTTTGATCAAACAAAGCATCATCACCAGTAAAGCATCTATTGTAATTTGAAAAAACAAAAAAGTTTTCAAGTTTTTCAACTTCAGAAGGCATTTCTTTGTCGTATTGGTTTTCTTTATAAATATAGTTTAATTCCGTAGCAGATAAACTGCTTCTAGAGCAGTTCAAATCATGATTTCCGGGTACAACTACAACTTCATAATTATGTTCGACAACATCAAACTTACTTTTCAGCTTGGAAATTAAACTGCCCACAAAATATTTGACAAATTTATACTCAGTTTTGCTTCCTGTAGAAGCACAATCCCCTGAAATAACTATGATTAGCTTATTAAAATCTCCAACAACAGTTAATGATTCAACCAACCTGTTGATATACAAATCATTTAAGCACTCTCTGTTCTTCATATGAAGATCACTTAAATGTAAAAACAGTATTTTCATATCTTAATATTTCCTTTTAATTTATTTTAATAATACCACATCAAACAAAACAATTCAACAAAATATACATTAGTTTGATTTTTTAACAACATACTGTAAAATTTTACTTTCACTTTGTATATTTACGTTTTAAAATATACCACTTGAAAGTCTACCGCCAACTTACAACAGCTTACGGTAGACTTTCTTTGTTTACGCTTTCAGATAATCAATCGCATCAAGGATTTTATTAATTTCATTCTTGTTTTCTGAATTACAATATGCATATACTGCCGTATTACCCACATAAATCATAACATTATATTTACCTTGTAAATCTAATGTGTATATTGCATAGTTTGCAATTTTTGTGCCACCTTTTCTGCGATTATTGGTATCGTTATTTGCTACAACATCTTCATAGGCTTGGCTATAAATACTTATTGCACTGGCTTCATTATTAAAATTGAAAAATTCAAAGTGAATGTCTTCACTTTCAAAAGCGATACAGTTATTCAAAGTGTCTTTGAACCCAGCATCACTTTCATAATAATAGGCAGCAATATCTTCAGGAACATAACCTTGATTTATAATTATCTCTTTCACTTGTTCTGTAGTTGCTGGTGTTTTGGGATTAACAGAAAAATTTAAAACCATAAGAATAATTATCACTAAAGCAGCAAGAAACACACCTAATTTTATAAATCCTTTTGCATCATAATTTACGTATTCAGATGGTTTCATCATTCTTCTGTGACTTTTGGGTGGACTAACCATAATATAACACCTCAATTGTTTTTAATAATATTATCATTTCGAATAATATAATTCAAGATTAATCATCAATAAATTAACTAATAGGTTAAGGAACAACCCAAAACGGCAACATAATTGCTCCGATGCCTGTAAAAATTAAGAAAATTTGCCACCAACTGAATCCAACTTCAACCTCCCAAGAAAGTTTAGCACCTCCCGAAGTGACAGCGGTTATGATGGTGGTGCCAACTCTCTTGCCGGTTACAATACCATCACTGTCAACAGTGGCAACTCTTGTATCACTTGAATCCCAATAGCTTATTTTTAATCCTTCAGGTATTTTTGATGAAAGATCTAAAGGTTTGTCTACAGTGATTTTGTAAAGAGATTTTATCCGTATTGTTTTCTCATATGTAGCAGTATTTCCCGAGGAATCTTTTACTTTAAAAATAAACTTATAGTTTCCTTCTTTTTCAGGCTTGTACTTAAATGTGTTATCTGTTGAATCTAATTTAGATGAAACTGACTTGCCATTATACGAAACAAAATAAGACCAACTGTACGGCTTTGTTCCGCCATTTGTTGTAACTGTAAATTCTATATTCTTTCCTGTTTTTAGTTCGCCCGATATTGACACTTTCAATATTTCAAGATCTGTTTTTTCAAATCTTGCCTCAAGTGTTCGATTCCGATTAACAGCCAACTCACAGTTTTGAGGTAATCCCGCGATGAGCACACCATCTTCATACCAACCCACAAATTTGTACCCGGATAAAGGTGTTGCATTTATTAAAGCATACGAATCATTTGCATATGTTCCTGAGCCCAAAACGGTACCGCCGACACCTGAACAAACAATTACAGTGTAGTCTGGATAAATTGAAACACTGTCTCTATTGTTGCTGTATTCGGATTCTTCCGAATCGGTTTCCAAAGACAAATAATATAATGCTGGTTCTTCAGAAATATTCGAGTCTAAATCACTATCGTCAATCATAAATGACACTTGTGTTTGAGCACCCGCCTCCAACGATGAAAACTCTATATTTTCGATTTGTTCACCATTAATTCCTTCTTTGAACAAAGCCATTGTTCCTATGCTACTTGTTTCAAAACCTAAATTCTCTATAGTGACTGTCAGCTCTCGTCCAGAATCAACTCTTGTTTCACAAATGTTTTTAATTGCAAGATCAGCAAAACCTATAGAGAGAAGTGTTTCGTTATCATCCAAGCAAACATCATCTACTTCAACGGGAGATATTTTTATTATATAGTCTGTTCTCGAAATATCTGAAGGCAAGGTAAACGGAATTTCTAAATCAACACTTTCACCAACAGACAAGTTTTGTTCAATTGTTGTTGATATTATAGCATAGTCGTTATCATATATATCAACATTAAATTGAGTTATATCCTGTGAACCTTTGTTATAGATAGTTGTTAATATAGATATTTCTGAATTTGAAGCGATTTCTCCGGTATATGTTGAAATTGGGTCAACAGAAATATCACAATATTTACTTATTGGCTTCTGAATCAAACTTAATACACCGTAGGGCAAACCAGTTTGAGTATTATCGAGATAATCTGCATAACAGTAAGCCATTTCAATTTTACCGTTCGATAACATGCAAGCATCCCATCCACGCACAACACCGTTGTTTGTATCAAGAGGTTCAGGAATACTGAATGAGCTTGTTGTTGAATCATAATTTGATGCGTAGAACGTCATACCGGTATCATCTTCATATTCCCAAATAATTGCCTTGTTTGCATTTGCGTTTCCGACAACTTTAATTTGTGAAACATTAGCAACAGTATCCTCTACAACTATATTTTTGATGTTTAAATCTCCGTTTGTTACTGAAACAACACTTTTATCACTAATCCAATAAAGCTCATCGTTGAAAAATTTTACTGAAAAATCAGGAACTGCATCATTGGTAATTCTACTGATTTGATTACTATAATAGTAAACTTCCATGTCGTTGGAGGTTGAATTATCAGTGCTACTTTTAGCTGTGTATGCTACTACATTTTCAGAATTAACAAATGATGTATCAATACTTGTAATAACAGATAAATCGGAAACTAAAATTTCAGTATTCTGCCATACACCCGAAGAAAACTGTTTTCTATAGATAGCATTTGTTCCCCTCAACGCATAAACATCGTTCTCTGAGTTTTGTTTCCAAACAATAGCGATATTTTCTCCTGAAGAAACAATTTTATGATTCATTTCATAGTCATCATTGCTGTTTGTAATAGAGATAGGAGTCTCAAATGCGGTACCATCCCAATGAATATATGATAACTCAATATCGGTAGCCATTTCGTCCAAATTAACATCTTCTGTAAATGTTGATTTTGCATTTTGCCAAAGAATATGCACACCGCCATTTCCGTCGGCACAAATTGATGGTTCAAAATCAACTGTACCGTCATCTAATATTGCCTGAGGTGTACTCCAAACAGAACCATCATATATACTATACATCAAAATCGTACTATTTTCCGCTGTACGATCAGGCGAATCGTCAATGTATGCCATAAACATTTTTCCATCATTAAGATAGACAATTTGTGGCTTGGTATACACTTGCATATTTGATTTAAATATATTTGGATCATCGTTATTCAAACCACTAATTTGAGGCAAAGGTTCAATTAATTCTAATTCATTTTCGGATATAGAAAGAGTCTGTGGCACACTTTCAGAAGGATATAATTGCAGTTGTGCAAATGTCCATTCATCTCTATTACCCCACTTTAGTGCATTATACTCAAAGAAAAAGGATGCACTTAAATATGCTTCAAATGACTCTTTCAAGGATATTACAGGCATATCAAAAACACAATTTATTTTTCCGCCTAATCCTGCGTATGCACTTGCGATATATGCATTCACACCTACACCTATACTTGGCTTTAATGAGATAGAACAATGTCCATCAAGTTCATATGAATCATAATCTTTATAAACAATATTTAATCCGGTTTCAAAATCACCTTCCAACTGAAATCTGGCACACACCGTAGGAACTAAAGGATAATCCCATGTCACAAGAGTCCGAGCGATTACACCCATTTCACCATTTGATAAAACAGGTTTTCCGGTTTTTAACGATATGGTCATATATCCGACAACAAAAGCATCACAATCAAATCCTATTTGCAATCCTCTATCATAAAGACTACCCTTAAAATCGTTATATGACTTTTTAAATACCTTGTCATTCCTTCCAATTGAGGAAACCATTGTATCAACTTCTCGCATTGCTTGCGTGAATTTTGCTCCGGTTGGTTTTACTCGCTCTCCATATCGTTGTTCTGAATACGAGTATACATCTAAACCAATAATAACATTTAGTTGGTCAAGAGTCGCATCATATTCTGATTCAACAATTAGTGAATCATCGAAAGAAAAACCTACATCTAAAGTAAACAAAGGAACTTCATATCCCAAAATATTTACAGTCGGACCTGCAACTGTGTCGCTATCTGTTACGCCTGCACTAAAACTTCCTCCTGTAACATTTATAGTAACGCTTGCATCCAATTTTGCAACACCGGTATCTCTTCCCGAAAAACCATCTTTGTCAATGCTTATCGAACCGGAACCTTCACCAATAGTTACGGTAGCAAATTGGTCAAATGCCCAGTTACTCGGCATTGTGAATCCAAGATTACCACTGAAACCCGAAGATAAATTGCTTACGAAACTGCTTTCAGCATATCCTTTATCAGAAACACGAGTGCAGACATTTCTTACGCCGTAGACACCTGTTTTATAAATGCTTTTCTCCATTGTTTCGTGCACCTTAGCAAAATACGGTATAACATTGTTTGTTATATCGACATCAAGAGCATCGAAATCAACAGCAAAATAAATAATAGTTCCGTTAGGAACACCGAGCTTTCGAGCTGCTTCTATAGCCGCATTTGCATCCGAAGCACCTTGTTCAGCGGTGAAATATTCTTTTTTAGTTCCGACAGTTTGGTATATTGGGAAAAAGTTTAGTCCTGCATTAAGAATTATCTGAGCTTCTTCAAGTGTGATATCCTTATCAAGACCGCCGGGAACCTTTGTCAAATATCTACCTACATATCTGTAACCATTATCGTATAATGTTTTTGCTTTAGCTTCAGTCAGCTTTGTCGCACAGTCGCAAGCTAATGCGGTTCTGTTTTTATCACCGTAACTTACAAATAAAGATAACCAAGTTGTAAGGTCAACCTTTCCGGTAACAGGTAATGCGAATTTTTTCTGAAATGTTGTAACATTTTGTTGAGTTTTCGAATCAAAAACACCGTTTATTGTTCCGTCACCAACACCGTTAACATACATACCGAATTGTAACAGTTCAATAAAATCAGAAATCTGAGAATCTGTGTAATACGAACCTGAATAGCTTTTAGCTGCAGTTGAAGTTCTATTATACGGAATAGCTGGACAACTTGCTTGTGTTATAGAACCGAAAGTTCCTGTAGCGACATCAACAGGAAGTCCTTCAACAGCTTGAAGTACATAGATTGCAGCTTTGTTTGTCTTTGGACCATAAATGCCGTCGCACGGCATTAATCCTATGTATTCTTCATACTCTCTGTTAAACTTTTGTTGCATCTTTCGAACTGCCTCTTTGCCGTCAGCATAAGTTATGAGTTTAAAAGCATCCATAGATAACAAGGCTTTCATTGTGTTAAGAGTTACCACTCCATCAGGGTTAATTAATCCGGCATCTGTTTTCATTTGAATTACAGCATTTTCAACCTTTTCATCAAAAACAGCATCAACCGTTACAGTATCGGTAATCTGATTGTAATGAAATTTTTCATATCCTACCCCATACCCTTTGCACCATAAAGCGCCTTGTAATATAGCATACATATTATCTGTAACACCATCTTGTCTTGAAAGAATATTCTCTTTATATTTTGCTTGAGTTTGAGGTCCAAAATTATCTGCAAGACTCGTTATGCCAAGTTCGTGCTGCAAAGCACGAATTAAGCCTTTAATTGTATCTGATTTGGTTTTGCCATCCACTTCAACAGAACCAAATCCAGGCACATCTCCATATTCTTGATTCAACCATTTTTGAGTGAGATATACCATATCATCATTTGGCAAATCTATACCAAGAGGCATGGGTTCGTTTGCGATTGCATATGCATAAAGTTCGCTGAAATAGTCACAATCTGTTTGAATGTTGCAAAGCTCATCCCAATTGACATCACTTGTTCCATCAGAACCGTCGTCTTCCTCATCGAAAACTATCTGAGCGTTGCTGAGCGCTTCTGCAATCTGCTCGTTTGTTATCGGTGAGGTTTCTTCTACAGTGGTTGCCAATACAGGGAAATTAGCTGTGTCTAAAAATACGATAATCAGACACAACGAAAATGCGATGAGCCTCATAAGATGTTTCTTTGTTTTTGCCATAGTTTTCTACTTCCTTTCATTATTTTCAAGGAGTTGAACTCCTTTTTAACCAATAGAATGAAAATAATTAAAAAGTATTCTTATATACATATGACAAAAATCGCGAAATATTACATAAAAATTTTTTCTTTTTAAAAAATTTGTCCTTTTCAACAAAACATAATACATATTTTATAGCATATTAACAAAACATAATATTTTTACTGCGCTTATATTTCACTGTTAAAATGTTGTTATTGATTTGCATTTTTATTAATTCAACAAGTTTTGTTTTTCTCTTTCCAACTTGTCTTTATTAACAACAGCACCTTTTAATCCCAAAAGAAACTCAACAAACTCTGAAACTAAATCAGCATCCATATCAGTATAATTTTTTCAAACTCAATCAATATTATTTGTTCTAACAATTTTATCATTTTAATTTTAGAGTGTTCCATATTTTCTTATCAACTCCTTATATTACATATAGGAAAATTTATAAATAACTTCAAAAAGCAAAACTATTATTAAAAAAATCAACAATTTGTATCATTTATAGATTATATCGTTTTATTTTATATTTTCACAAAACTATATTCTCATTAGCAATAATCCTTGAACTATTTTATAAAATAGCTTATAATTTTTATTGCTAAATTTATATTACAAACAACATTCTACAAGTTTTTACATAGTTTTATTTGTCAAGTAAAAAAACATGTAACATTTTTTGTAATCTTTGTTATTATTTGAGTATATGTTTTTAGGTGTTTTTATTTTTTAAAAAACTATCAAAAAATGTACTTGATAATCCGACTCTATGCGTATTATTATTGCGAGTGCAAAAAGGAGTAAAAATGTTAGCGTTCTATTTAAGTTTAATTGAAAATGAAACAGAAAAGAAAAAGTTCGAAGAGGTTTATCTTACCTACAGAAAGCAAATGTTTATACTTGCAAACTCAATTTTAAAAAACAAGCAGGATGCAGAAGATGTTGTTCATGATGTTTTTTGCCTTGTTGCTTCTTCACACATACATGTTATAAACAATGCAGTAAACATATCAGATATTAGAAACTATCTTCTCAAATCAGTGAAAAATGCTTCAATGAGTTTAGTAAGGAAAAGAAATACTCAGATTAATTATTTTGATAAAACCCGAAAAAAAATTCAAACTCCAAGCGATGATAGATTTGTTGACGAAATATGTTTAAGATTGGATTGTCAAGACGTAATAGAAGTCATAGATAGTCTTGATGATAAATACCGTGAGGTTCTATACTATCATTTTGTTTTAGATCTAACAATTCCTGAAACCGCCGAGCTTGTAAACAGAAAATTCAACACCGTACAGAAACAATTGGTAAGAGGCAAAGAATTACTTTTGGAAAAAATCAGCAAAGGAGGTGCTCATAATGTCGATGAAAAAAGATGAGTTTTTTGATATTCTCAGAGGATATGCCTCCAAAGAGTTTGAAGATGTTCCGCAAAGCGATGATGATATTGATTATGAGTTCTCCGAAAATTTTGAAAATAAAATGTCTAAACTATTTGAAGAACTACATAATGAAAACACACCTAAAAGGTCCGTTCATACAAGCCGCCGAAAAGTAATCGCAATTTTGATTGCTGCAATATTTATAACATTAACCGGTGTTATGAGCGTTGGTGCTATAAGACAACCGATCGTTAATTTTGTAGTAGAAAAATATGAAGACTTTATAGATTTTATTTTCCAAGGTGATATTTCAAATAAAATTGAATACGTCTATTCTATTAATCCTACTCCTCCAAATTTTGAAGAAACCAATAAATTTATAAACGAAAATACTGTTCATTCAGAATACGTTAACACCATAACTGGTGATGAAATTATTTTGGAGCAAAGAATCACAGACGGAACGCAGGGAGGATGGGATACACAGAACGGAGAAACTTATACCATAACATTAGACGATATGTTAATCTATATATATAAATACAAAACGGAACATATTTATTTAGCTAGATGGATAAAGGAGACATATTCATTCACACTGACATATTATGGTGATATAACTGAAAAGCAATTAACTGAACTAATTAAAAGCATTAACTAATTAAAAGCAGTTCTTTACATATGTAAAGAGCTGCTTTTTTGAATTTTCCCAAAAAATATGTACTTGGTTTTACCTTCTTATGCGTAGTAATTAGCGTGTGGTATAAAAAATAATAAAGAAAGGAGAAGTGTGTATGAGAAAATCGTTTGGAAAAAGTGTGATATCTGTTTGTATGATATGCTTTTTACTC
>JAZORN010000050.1:0-36270 GCA_045656645.1 Clostridia bacterium
GAAATCGTGCTTCTGATGTTAAAATACTCATAAGAAAATAGCTCCTTTGACATATGTTTTTCTTGGTCGTTAAACATTATATCATATTTGGAGTCTATTTTCTTTTTTATTTGTCACCCATCAATTGTATCATAACATTTATAAAAAATTATTTCGATTAATCTGCCCCTGAAAAATTTTCACCATAAGGATTGACTTTTTTACCAAGCGGATATATAATGTAAATAGAAAAGGTAAGACCTTAAACGGTTATGCCAAAAAGGTTTAGTTAAAAATAACCCTAACTTTTAGCAGGAGTGGGGGTTATTTTTTTATGGAAATTACTAAAAGCAGTAAAATTAACATAAACGAAATTATGTATTCACTATCCATAAGCTATCACCTCCTTTTTATAGAGATGATGGCATAACCGCCCAGCTTTTACACTGTTTTGTCTTACCTTATTTTCATTATACAGTATGCATTTTAAAATGTCAATTTGTATTGACATTTTAAAATGCATATTTACCTATATTTGAGGCAGCTCTAAGGTATCATTTGCCTGTTTTAATAATTTCTCTGTCATATCTGCTGCTTGTGTAATGTAGTCACAAACTACTTCAGATTTAACTCTTGCTATATTGCTATCATATTCTGCAGTTAGTCTGCCTCTCTCCGTTTTAAAATTAGTTTTGCCAAAATAATCTGTTAAAATCTCATCTGCAAGCACCACCGCCTTTTCAAGAAAAAATTTAATCTCGCATAAGCTATCTACTGTTTCTACAAGTAATTTTATGCTGTTTTCTGTTGTTTTCATAATTTTCCTCCTAATTGCTTATATCTATAAGCAATTATAGCATATTATAATGATATAATCAAGAAAAACTTATACATATAAGCATTTTTAGGAGTATTATTATAATGGAAAAAATAATTACAAATAAAAGTTTTAGTGAAAATCTTAAAAGAATAAGAAAAGAAAGCGGTCTTACTCAAGAGGAAACTGTTGCCAAGCTACAATTGCTTGGCTCATCCATAAGTCGAAGTACATACTCTTTGATTGAAATGGGTAGGGGCAACATTTTTATAAGCGATTTAGTTGGTCTGCAGCAAATATTTAATACAGATTTCAAAGAATTCTTTGACGGGATTTCTACACAACGATAAACACATATTCTGGGAACTGTTGCCGTTTTAGGACAAATTCCCTTTTGTAACTTTTCCCCATTTGAACAAAGTTGACTTCGTCAACTATATGTTCGCTACGCTCACCTTTTTTAAAGGTAAACTTTGTTGAAAAACGCAGGACAGATGCAATCATCTGTCCTGCGTCTTTATCATCATAATATTTTATTCCAGGAAATCCTTAAGCTTTTTACTTCTGCTTGGATGGCGAAGCTTACGAAGTGCCTTTGCCTCTATCTGACGGATTCTCTCACGTGTTACGTCAAACACGCCGCCAACCTCTTCAAGAGTTCTTGCCCTTCCGTCCTCGAGACCAAAACGAAGTCTTAAAACCTTTTCTTCTCTTGGGGTAAGGGTATTGAGCACATCCATAAGCTGTTCCTTAAGGAGCATAAAGGATGCCGCCTCACTGGGTGCAGGTGCATCATCATCGGGAATGAAGTCACCAAGATGGCTGTCCTCTTCCTCACCGATAGGTGTTTCAAGAGAAACGGGCTCCTGCGCAATTTTCATTATTTCACGTACTTTTTCAAGGCTCATTCCCATTTCCTTTGCAATTTCTTCGGGGGATGGCTCTCTGCCAAGCTCCTGAAGAAGCTGTCTTGAAACACGGATAAGCTTGTTAATAGTTTCCACCATATGCACGGGAATTCTGATTGTACGTGCCTGGTCTGCAATCGCACGTGTGATTGCCTGCCTTATCCACCACGTTGCATACGTACTGAACTTATATCCCTTTGTATAGTCAAATTTCTCAACAGCCTTAATAAGACCGAGGTTTCCCTCCTGAATAAGGTCAAGGAAAAGCATACCTCTGCCCACATAACGCTTTGCAATACTTACAACAAGTCTGAGGTTTGCCTCGGTAAGCTTTTTCTTTGCCTCCTCGTCACCCTCTGCCATAAGGCGTGCAAACTCAATTTCCTCATCAGCAGAAAGAAGCGGCACTTTACCGATTTCCTTAAGATACATTCTTACGTGGTCATCCACGTTAATACCCTCGGGAACAGAAAGGTCCTCCAAATCCTCTTCGGAAATTTCGATTTTTTTGATTTCCTGCTCAATATCGCCTACGATATCTATACCAAGTGCCTCAAAATTATCGTGTATTTTTTCAATCTGGTCTGCATCAAGCTCAAGCTCGGAAAGAGCATCTTCAATCTCCTGCTCGGTAAGCATTCCCTTCTGCTTACCCTTGTCGATAAGCTCCTTAACTATTGACTTTTTATTTACTGTTTCAGCCATTTACTACCATTCCTTTCACCGCACTGTTTCAGGCTTTTTGTTTTTTAGATTTTAAAAGCTCACTTATCAGTGCTATATCGCCCTCACTCTGAGCCTTTTGCAATTTTTCATTAAAGATTTCGTTTTTCACAGCCTCGGCAAAATCGTGTGCCGCCTGCATTTCATTTTCCACGTTTTGTACTGCCATAAGAACTGTTGAAAGCTCCTTTTCATTTCCCGGCATGGATTTCATCAAAAAATCAGCACATCTGCCTTCCTTTTTGTCTTTATAATATGTACATATATGATTAAAAATCTGTTTATGTATATCCTCACTAAAGCTATCGGGGGTAAATTCATCTGCAAAGTTAAGATATACCTTCTCACTCTCCGTCATCATAGAAAGAAGCCCCGCCTCTGCCATAGTCCGCCGTTTCGACTTTTGCCCGCCTTGCGTTGTGCCGACAGTTTTTCTAAGCTCCCCAGAAACCTCTTTGCGGATATTTTTCGCATTGACCTTTCTGACCTCACTGTTTATTGACTCAATACTGATACCGCTTTTTGCAGCAAGCCTTGCTATATAAATCTCCCTCTCAACTGCGTTTGAAATTCCCGAAAAAAGCTTTGCTGCCTTTCCCATCATCTCAATTTTCTGTGATGCATCATTTAAATCAACATCACGAAGCAGCATATCAAGCCGATGCTCGGTAACGGTTTTTGCTTTTTTTAAAAGCTCCTCAAACGCCTCTCCGCCGTGCTTTTTAATAAATTCATCGGCATCTTTTCCGTCAGGGATTGTAACCACACGCAATTTGGTTTCAAATTCCTTGAAGATTTCCGCCGCCCTTTCGCACGCCTTCATTCCTGCCTCATCACTGTCATAGCACAGATAAACGGGACTTTTTGCGATAAGGCGTGCCTGCTCCCGTGTGAGAGCCGTTCCGCAGCCTGCAACCGCCGCATTTATCCCTGCCTGATGCAGTGAAATTACATCCATATAACCCTCTACCAGTATATAATACCCTCTGCCACTTTTTTTAGCAATATTCAGCGCAAAAAGGTTTTTACCCTTGTCATACACTATACTTTCGGGGGAATTCATATATTTTGCACCGTCACCGCTAAGTATTCGCCCGCCAAAGCCGATAATGTTTCCACGCACATCTATAATGGGAAACATTACCCTGCCGCGAAAGCGGTCATACGTGTGCCCTTTTTCATTCTGAATACACAGCCCTGCCTCAACCATCAGGGAGCGGTTATATCCTTTTTTCTGCAAATGCTTTAAAAGTCCGTCCCACCCTGACGGGGATAAGCCTATTCCAAAAGCCGCAATTGTTTTTCCCGAAAGTCCACGCTTTGTAAGGTACGTCCGTGCCGTTTCCCCCTCAGGAGAAAGCAGACATTCTCTGAAAAAACGTGCCGCATCACGGTTCATTGCATATATCTGTTGCTTTCGGCTATGGCGCTCTTCATTTGCACCGCCGCCATCCTCAGGAAGCCGTATGCCTGCCCTATCCGCAAGGAAGCGGAGGGCATCAGGGAAATCAAGCCCCTCTGCATTCATAATAAACTGAATCACACTGCCGCCTGCACCGCAACCAAAGCAATGGTATAACTGCTTGTCCGCACTTACGTGAAAGGAGGGTGTTTTCTCACGATGGAATGGACAGCATCCCATAAAGCTACTTCCCGACCTTTTCAGACGCACATAAGCCGAAACAATATCCACAATGTCATTTGCCGAGACAATCTCACTTACAAGCTCGTCCGAATAAAAAGCAGCCATCCTACACCCCTCTTACCAATTAATATATAGATTTTATATTATTATTTTCGACACTCGGTTTAAAATTCCTTTTTTTTATCAAAAATTTCATTAATATTAGAAAAAAATACATTATTGGATAACAAAAACTATTGATAAACCTGAGGTTTCGTGGTATACTTTATTTGTTGTACCGGCCGGGGAGGTAGCGGTGCCCTGTATCCGCAATCCGCTATAGCGGAGGTTATGTCCCCGATTGAGGCATTTTTTTGTATGGCAGGAGCATATAAGTGGTGTTGACGATTGGGTCTTGCGCAATGTCGGAGTGTGAACCTCGTCAGGCGGGGAACCGAGCAGCGATAAGCATTTCCCGGGATGTGCCGCAAGGGTGCCTGACCAGAGCTAACTGTATGATTTCCGCATATAAAACTGTGTCGATTTCGGGGTGTACAACAAAAAAGCAATCAGCCGCCTTAGGCGGTTTTTTAATACATAAAAAAGGAGGTAAGCACATGGAATATCAGGCACTTTATCGTAAATGGCGACCGAAAACCTTTGATGACGTTGTCGGGCAGCAGCACGTTACACAAACGATTAAAAACGAAATAAAGAATAATGCCTGCGGTCATGCGTTTTTGTTCTGCGGCAGCCGTGGAACGGGTAAAACCTCCACTGCACGAATACTGAGCAGGGCTGTAAACTGCGAAAATCCCATTGATGGTAACCCCTGCAATAAATGTGCTACCTGCACAGGCATTGAAAACGGCAGTATAATGGACATTATAGAAATCGATGCTGCGAGTAACCGTGGCGTTGATAACATCCGCACCCTCCGTGAAGAGGCAAGCTATACCGCTGCCGTTACAAAGTACAAGGTGTATATCATTGACGAGGTGCACGCACTTAGTAACGACGCATTCAATGCTCTTTTAAAGCTTTTGGAGGAGCCACCTGCACACGTTAAATTTGTACTCGCCACAACAGAGGCAAACAAGGTGCTTGAAACAATTTCCTCCAGATGTCAGCGCTTTGATTTTAAGAGAATAACACCTGATGATATATATGACCGTCTTGACTATATCTGCAATGCCGAGGGTATTATGGCAGAGGAAAAGGCACTCAGGATGATTGCACTTCACGCAGACGGTTCTCTTCGTGATGCGCTAAGTTGTCTTGACCCTTGTATTGCGGCAGGCAAAGAGGTTGATACGGAGTTTGTGGCAGATTTTTTAGGCAGGGCGGAAAACGATGCTGTAATAGAGCTTTGCCGATGCCTTGGAGAGTGTGACACGCAGGGTGTTGTTGATACCATTGACGATGTATGTTCACGGGGTAAAAATTTATCACCGTTTATAGAAACACTGATACGGGCACTCCGGGATATGCTTATTATATCCGTTTCGGGAAAATGTAAAAGCGATTTTGACGAAAGCGAATATAATGAGCTTTTGAAATATGCTCAAAGCTATTCAACGGAGAAGCTGTTATATGCAATAAAGTCTCTTTCCGAGGCGGTTTCCACTGCACGCTTTATGACAAATCCGAGAGTTATTTATGAGGCGGCACTCATAAAGCTTTGTATAAAGGGAAATGACGGCTCTTTTGACGCACTTATGTCACGAATTGCCGAGCTTGAGAGAAGGCTTGAAAGCGGTAATATAACCATCAAAGAGGTTGTGCCTAAGAAGGCACCCGCACCGCAGAAGGAAAAAGCCCCTGAAAAAGAGGCTTCAAAAGAAGAGGTTCGCCCCGACATTCCTGACAGTGAATTTCTTGACAAAATTAAAAGTGCGTGGCCCGAAATAATGAATGATTTATCAAGCAGTATTATGCTTTTTGCGGCACTCGAGAATGTTATGCTTTATGAAGAGGGCGGAAAGCTCGCCCTTGTTTTCCCCGATAACGGTGGACTTGAGCTTCAGGATATGGTGCGTGACAGTCTTGGCGATATAAACGCAGCAGTAAAGGCGCATACCGGTCTTGATGCGAATGCCGTAACACGGCTTGAGGGGGATTTTTTCACAAATGTAAAAAAGGAAGATAAGCACGACCCCCTTGATGATATTATAAATCTTCCAATCACGACTATTGAGTAAGAAAGGATGTTTTAAAATGGCTAAAGGCGGATTTCCCCGTAACATGGGTATGGGCGGTATGGGAAATATGAACAATATGATTAAGCAGGCACAAAAGATGCAGGAGGAAATGCTCAAGGCTCAGGAAGCACTTAATGAGCAGGAATTTGAAGTAAGTGTAGGCGGCGGTGCTGTAAGCGTTAAGGCTAATGGCAGAAAAGAAGTTATTGAGCTTAAGATTTCTCCCGATGCAGTAGACCCTGATGATGTTGAAATGCTTGAAGATATGATTGTTTCAGCTGTAAATGAGGTTCTCAGAAAGGCTGATGAAGCTCAGGCAAGCAACCTTAAGAGTCTTACAGGTGGTATGAGCATCCCGGGATTGTTTTAAAGACCGACAAGGTCAGCCTTTCGAAAGAGAAGTTTTCAGGAGTTGATTAAATGTATCCCGTATCCTTAGAGGAGCTTATAAACGAATTTGAAAAGCTGCCCGGCATAGGTCATAAAAGCGCAGTCAGGCTTGCCTTTCACGTGATGAATATGCCCGAGGCAAAGGTAGATAAATTTATAGGCGCAATTAATAAGGCAAAGACAAACGTGCATCTTTGCGCAAAGTGTCAGAACCTTACGGACAAGCCTCTTTGCGATGTCTGCGCATCACAAAAGCGTGACAAAAGCACAATTTGTGTAATGGAAAGTCCCAAGGATGTTACGGCACTTGAAAAGACAAAGGAATACAACGGACTTTATCACGTACTGCACGGGGCTATTTCTCCGATGGACGGGATAGGTCCTGATGATATTAAGATAAAGGAACTTATATCACGTCTTACCCCCGAGGTGACAGAGGTTATTATGGCGACAAACCCCACCGTTGAGGGAGAGGCAACCGCTATGTACATAGCACGCCTCCTTAAAGGAATGGGCATTACCGTCACACGTATTGCACACGGAATACCAGTGGGCGGTGATATTGAATTTGCTGACGAGGTAACTCTGGCAAGGGCAATGGAAGGACGAAGAGAAATATAGACGCAATCCTTTCGCAAAATATTATTAGAAAATACAAAAAAGAAGCGTGCCGCTTCACCCATTTTGCGTCCCCACTAAATTCAAATACGACAAAAAAAGAAATCCGCAAATTGCGGATTTCAACTATAATTTTGCACTTTGCATTTTGCATTGTGCATTTTTATTTTGCACTTTCCAAAAGTGCCTCCAAATCCTCTTTCGTATAATTATATACATTATCACAGAAGTGGCAGGTTATTTCCGCCTTACCTTCCTCAGTTATAAGCTTTGAAAGCTCTTCCTTTCCTATACTGATAAGTGCACGGTCTGTCCTCTCACGTGAGCAATCACATTTATACTGCGTGGGCATATTATCAAAATACTCTATTTCATAATCCTTTAAGAGTTGCTCTACAATATCCTCAGGTCTTTTACCACTGTCAAGAAGCTCTGTAACAGAGGAAATAGTCGCAACTGTTTTTTCAACATTATCAATATCCTCATCATATGCACCGGGGAGTACCTGCAAAATAAATCCGCCTGCCGCCTTTATTGAATAATCCACATCAACAAGCACACCGAGTGCTACTGCAGTAGGAAGCTGCTCACTCGTTGCATAGTACTGTGTCAAATCCTCTGCAACCTCACCGTTTACAAGGGGCACCTGACCTACATACGGCTCCTTTAAACCTAAATCACGGATAATGCTGAGCATACCGTCTGTACCTACGGCACCGCCTACATCAAGCTTTCCCTTTGAATTAAGGGGCAAATCAACAAGGGGATTATCTACATAACCTTTTACATTGGCACTTCCGTCACCAACGGCAATAACCCTGCCTATCGGACCGTTACCGCAAAGCTGAATTGTAATTGCATCTTCACTGCTTTTAAGCATACTGCCCATAATTGCAGCCGCAGTAAGAGTTCTGCCTAATGCTGCCGCTGCCGTAGGTGAAAGCTTATGAATTTTCCGTGCACGGTTACAAAGCTCTGTCGTATCTGCCGCAACCACACGGATTGCACCATTTGACGTTATTGCATTAACTATATAATCAGCCATTATTAATTCCTCCGTCATTTCAAAAGCTTTCCAAGAGAGGGAAAGCATAAATCAAATATAAACACTCTGTCAAGAAGCTTGCCGCTATACATTATAAGCGGAGCATTCACAACAGTAATTATTATCGTACCTATTCCTATACCCTCTAAATTTCTGTTAAGTGTTAACGCAAGTACTACTGAAAGAATTAGCATCGCTGCATCAAACCACAACTTAACAGTATCGTTTTTTATATTAAACTTCGATGCAAACTCAACAACAAACACCTCGTACATCTGCAGTGGCAGACTTGTCCTGAAAAGAAATGCAATTGAAAGAGCCGTAAAAAGCTCCCCCAAAACGAAGCAGAGAGTTCTCAGCCAGAGAGCATCGCATACACTGTTTCCACCTAACACTAAAAGCCATCCGTCAATTACGATTCCCAAAACCACTGCAGTTATAAATGAAAACAGATATTTAATCTTAAACTTTTTCAGCATGGCACACACTATAACCAAAAGAAGTGCCTGAAAAACATATTCAGAGGTGCCCTGTGTAAAAAAGGGATATTTTTCTGCAAGTTTTAAATGTATTATATACGGCGGAGCACCTATCATGGAAAGTCCAAAGCCTGATTTTGTGCCGAGAACTCTTCCCAGGGCGCAAAGTATTGTTCCTATAATCCACGCCGTCTCATTCATTTTCGAAATTTTCTTCATATGTTACTCCTGAAACAAAACAGAGGCTATGCCGTCGGGCATAACCTCTGCAATCTGGCAAACAAAATTACTTAAGTTCAACCTTTGCGCCAACTTCTTCAAGCTGTGCCTTAATCTTTTCAGCGTCATCCTTAGAGATTGCTTCCTTAAGAGTTGTGGGAGCGCCGTCAACAGCCTCCTTAGCTTCCTTAAGGCCAAGACCTGTGATCTCACGAACAACCTTGATAACCTTAATCTTCTCAGCGCCTGCATCTGCAAGAACTACGTCGAACTCTGTCTTCTCAGCACCTGCTGCTGCACCTGCATCTGCTGCTGCTACCATAGCAACGGGAGCTGCTGCGCTTACACCAAATTCTTCCTCCATAGCCTTTACAAGCTCAGCTACTTCGAGGAGCTTTAATTCTTTAATTTCAGCAATAATTGATTCAATCTTACTCATTGTTACTTACCTCCTAATAATAAGTTTCAAAATATTTTATTCTTCTGTGGGAGCCTCTGCTGTTTCTTCAGCAGGAGTCTCTGCAGGAGCTTCCTCTGCTGCGGGAGCTTCCTCTACTGCGGGTGCAGCTTCCTCTGCAGGAGCGGCATCCTCAGCCTTTTCTACCTTAATGTCAGCGGGTTCAACACCGTTATCAACCAAAGCCTGCAATGTACGTGCAAGATTGCTGATAGGAGCGTTCAAGCTGCCGAGCATCTTAGCAATAAGAGTTTCACGATTGGGTGTAGCTGCGAGCGTCTTAACTTCGTCAAGAGCGAGCACCTTACCATCCAAAAAGCCTGCCTTGATTTCAAGCTGTTCGTTATCCTTTGCAAACTCTGCAATAACCTTTGCAGGAGCAACCTCATCTGTCATACTAAGAGCAAGAGATGTAGGTCCGTTAAGGATAGGATCAAGCTCGTCAAAGCCAACCTCCTTCGCTGCAAAACGTGTAAGAGTATTCTTAATAACCTTATACTCTACGCCTGCTTCACGAAGCTTGTTACGAAGCTGTGTATCCTGTTCAACAGTAAGTCCGCAATAATCAACGAAAACGCCGGAAACAGCGGTCTTGAACTGCTCAGCCAAAGATGACACGATTTGCTTCTTCTCTTCGAGAATTTTCTGACTTGGCATATTCTCACCTCACAATTAATAATGAAAAAAGGGATTCTCTGCCCATAGACACAAAGAATCCCGAAATTTTTATAGGAATACTTCCTCGGCAGGACTTACCTTTATGCCTGCTGTCTATGGAAACAACACGGTTATTATACACCGTATTTTAAACTTTGTCAAGAATTAGTTTACTTTTGCCGGATTAATTTTTATTCCGGGGCCCATTGTGCTTGCTACTGCAAGGCTCTTTACATACTGACCTTTTGCTGTAGCGGGCTTAGCCTTAAGAATAGCTGCCATAAGAACATCAAAGTTCTCCTGAAGCTTCTGTGCACCAAATGAAGCCTTACCGATGGGGCAGTGAATGATATTTGTCTTATCAAGACGGTACTCAATCTTACCTGCCTTTACGTCAGCTACAGCCTTTGCAACATCCATGCTAACTGTACCTGCCTTGGGGTTGGGCATAAGGCCCTTAGGTCCGAGTATTCTTGCGATACGGCCTATAACACCCATCATATCGGGAGTAGCTACAACGATATCAAAGTCGAGCCAGTTTTCCTTCTGGATTTTTTCAACAAGCTCTTCTGCGCCTACATAATCGGCACCTGCATTCTGTGCCTCTGTTGCCTTTTCGCCCTTTGCAAAAACAAGAACCTTAACCTTCTTGCCTGTACCGTGGGGAAGAACAACAGCACCTCTTACCTGCTGGTCAGCGTGACGGGAGTCAACACCAAGCTTTGCGTGGAATTCGATTGTTTCATCGAACTTCGCACTTGCAGTCTTTACAACAAGGTCAAGAGCTTCTGCAGGATCATACTGCTTACCGGTTTCAAGAAGATTTGCACCGGCTAAATATTTCTTACCATGTTTCATACTGTTACCTCCTTGTGGTTCATCGGGATTTTATCCCTCCCACATTCTCTTTAATTATTCCTCGACCGTTACGCCCATGCTTCTTGCTGTACCGGCGATCATGCTCATAGCTGCCTCAAGGCTTGCTGCGTTGAGATCGGGCATTTTTGTTTCTGCGATCTGCTGAAGGTCTGCCTTTGAAAGCTGAGCAACCTTTGTCTTGTTCGGAACACCACTACCGCTGTCGATTTTGCAAGCTTTCTTAATAAGCACTGCAGCCGGCGGTGTCTTTGTGATGAAGCTGAAAGACCTGTCCGCATATACGGTAATAACAACAGGGATAATTAAACCTGCGTCTTTAGCTGTTCTCTCGTTGAATTCCTTTGTGAACTGCACAATGTTAACACCGTGCTGACCGAGAGCCGGACCTACCGGAGGAGCCGGAGTAGCCTTACCTGCGGGGATTTGTAATTTGATATAACCTGCGATTTTCTGAGCCATGGTTTGCACCTCCTTAGAGAAAAAATGTGGTATTAGCGGACCTTTAAAAGGTCCTCCCATCTGTATAACAAGTCCCAAAGGACTTATTAACTAATTTAATTACTCGAGCGGTTCAATCTGGTAGAACTCAAACTCTACCTGCATTTCTCTGCCGCCGAACATAGTAACCATAACGCTTACTTTGCGTTTTTCCTGGTTGATTTCAAGAACCTCACCCATAAAGCCTTCCATACTGCCGTCTGTAATTCTTACAGTATCACCGACATCAACACCGAGGTCAACCTGTGCCTTTTCAACACCAAGATTCATAACCTCCGCCTCGGAAAGCGGAACAGGCTTGCTTCCGGGTCCTACAAAGCCCGTACATCCACGGGTATTGCGGACAACATACCAACTCTCGTCGGTCATTTGCATCTTTATAAATACGTATCCGGGGTAAATCTTTCTTGTAACGGTTTTCTTTTCGCCCTTGTCGTTTTCCTCAACCGCCTCTTCGACGGGGATGCACACCTCGCCGATAAGGTCACCAAGGCCACGATTTTCTACCGTTTTTTCAATGCTGTCTTTTACCTTGTTTTCATATCCCGAATAAGTATGAGCAACATACCATTTAAATTCAGCACTCATAATACATCAGGCAAGCGCCCATCCTCCCTCTTTTTTAATTAACCGAGAACAACCTTACTCAAAGAAATGAAGAGCGTATCAAGACCGAATATTATAAGACCTATAATAACAAGAGCAGCGATAACAATCAATGTGTTGTTAATGAGCTGTTTCTTTGTAGGCCATACAACCTTCTTAAATTCGGACTTTGTAGCCTTTATGGATTTAAGAATACGACGGAAAATGCCGTCCTTTTTAACAGTTTCTCCCATTAAGTTCACCCTCTATTATTTAGATTCTTTATGCAGTGTGTGCTTGCGGCAGAAAGGACAATACTTATTCATCTCGAGTCTGTCGGGATTGTTTTTCTTGTTCTTTACAGTATTGTAGTTACGCTGCTTACACTCTGTGCATGCCAAAGTTATTTTAACTCTCATAATTGCGCCTCCAATGAATATTTCCCTCAATTTTTTACGCACGTAAAAAAAGCCTTCTTGGCGAGGTACAATAACTATAACACATTCGTTTTTTATTGTCAACATATTTTTTCTATTTTTTTCTACATTCGAAAAAAACAGACGTTTTCCTATATTATAAGGAAGTATCCGGGGCAAAGACGGTGCGTCTTTGCCCCCGCAGTTTAGTTAACGCTTTGTTTTTAAAACAATTACCCTTACTATTCCACCACTAGAAAGACTTCTGTCTGAATAAAGCGTAACATTTGTTACATTATTCTTATCAAGCATTTCTTCTATTGACATCGTATGGTAATCGTCAGCCGTTCTTCCGCCGTAAATTTTTACATAGTCGCTTACGGCATATGTTGTTGAGCCTACTCTTATCCTGCCTGACGAGTAGCCTGACACAGATGCACCCGTGCCTACCTTCGAAAGAAGGCTTACCCTTTCGCCATCGGCAGTATTTACAACCTCAACTGCGCTGCCGTTTGAAAGAGCAAGGTTTGTTGTAAAGGATTTCTGCTGTTCTCCTATAAGCACGGTAGCTCTGTTACCGCTTTTTTTCATTACGACACCAAAATCCGCATCTGCCTTCGTAACGTTTTGCACATAAAGGAAGCTTATATCTTTCATATCGCCCGTAATCTGTGCGTGGATAACCTGATTTTTTGTCAGGGATGTTGTAATAATATCCTTTATATCTATTTTCCTGATAGTAGCCTTTTCGCCCTCTATATTCTCCGTAAGCTCTAAAATTGCGCAGTTACTTGCCAGCCAGTGTCCGTCAAGAGAGGGAACTGACAAATCAAATTCGCCGTACACCTGATTGTGTGCCACCACAGAAAGCCGTGCTATGCCGTTTGAATAATTTACACGCATAACATTTCCTATATAATTTTTATAGTCCGTATCTGTTTCGTAAGTTACCTCGCCACCGTCGGGAAGAACAAGCTTTATATAATCTGTGCGCTGACCGTTTGTATCTGCATCACTTGAAACCTCACTGTAGCACTCTGTCAGAACTGCTATATCAAGATTTCCGCTCGCGCTCATATCAACGACATCAATAACCTCGCCGTTTCTGCCAAAAAGAAGCGTTACACGCTCCCCTATATCAAAGGAAGAGCTGCTCTCATTCATTTTACTGATAGCCTTTTGTGAGGAAAGCTTATATTCCCTGCCCGCAACAAGCACGCTTGACACATTTGCCTTTATAGGATATGCCTCCTCATATATACCTGTTATCTTGTCAGTATATGCATAAATGGTATTGTTACCCCTCATATAGTAAACAACATCATACATACTTATGCTTTCAATATTTGATTTACGCCCGTCACGCACAACCGAAAGTGTTGAGGTGCTTGGTATATTAAAGGAAGAATAAATTTGCGGGTAGCTCGCAGTAATTGTTACAGGGCCCTCAAGAGAGCTTTCCTTAAGATATATTCTTTCAAAAGCTCCGCCCTCGCTGAAAAAGAGGAGTGCCTCACGTCCTGTTTCAAACTCTGAAACTGCATTTTCAAGCGTTGCACTTTTCCCTCCGTAATAAACGGGGGCGTTTATACCAAAGCTTTCTGTCTTCGTCGCTCCGCTTTCTGTGAAGGTTATTTCCACCTTGCCGCTGTCTGTATTCTTTGCGGCACTCACTATTATAGCGGTGCGCATAGTTTCCTTTTCGGGTACAAATGCAGTTGCCTTTCCCTCACCATCAAGGTAAAGCGTTCCTATTCTTCCGTAGACACTGCTTTCTATGTTGCTTGTATTTGAGAGCTTATACGTGCCCTTTGTTGTCATAATATTTCCGTTTGAAAGGCTTGCATCAATTTCTCCGTCAGCATAAATTACTATGTCCTCAACACTTGAAGAGCTCAGAAGCTTTACAGATGAATTTTCCTTTTTCTCTGCAAGGAGTGTATTGTATACAAGGTATGCCGCATTTCCCCGTGTAAGGTTTTCATATTTATCAAAGCTCATATTCTTCGTTATTCCGAGAGAATTTGCCTTGCTGACATATCCGTCGGGCCATCTGTAGCCTACATCCTCGCCCCCATAGCCTAAAAGACGGATAAGGATTGTAAGTGCCTGCGCATAGTTTATGGTATCATTTGCGCCGAAAGTTCCGTCAGGATATCCGTTTATAATCTCCCTTTCGGCAATATAGTTTATATATCCGCTTGCCCAGTTTTCGCCCGGAACATCACTGAAAACCATATTTTCACTACGCGTTGCGGCGTTTTCCTGCTCCCCTAGCATACATACGGCTATTTTTGCAAACTGTGCACGGGTAAGTGTTTCATCAGGATGAAAGGAGCCGTCGCTAAACCCATTAATTATCCCAAGGGAGGAAAGCTGAGAAATTGCATTTCCCACATCGCTTGCCGTGTCAACATCGGAAAAAGCGGCAAATGCATTTACGTTTATTATCATTATTAGCGCACATATGAGCGCCGTTATTTTTATTTTCATTTTATCACCTCTTATTCAAATCTGAGTGCTTCGATAGGATTAAGCTTTGCGGCTTTCCTTGCGGGATAAAGACCGAAGAATATTCCTATTGCAGCAGAAAATAAAAACGAGCCTAAAATAATTGATGTTTGCTGCGATAGCGGCACCGTCGGCATACTCATACCAATGCAGGTAAAGTAGCTACCGACGACGCCCAATACAATTCCGATAATACCTCCAAGGCAGCTTACAACTGCCGACTCAATCAAAAACTGCACAAGAATTGTTCCGGTCTTTGCGCCGATTGCTTTTCTGATACCTATTTCACGTGTTCTTTCAGTCACCGTTACAAGCATAATATTCATTATTCCTATACCGCCGACTATAAGCGATATTCCCGCTATGCCCGCCATCAGAAGCGTCATAGAACCGAGTGCATCGTCAATAGTATCAATCTGGGCCGCCTGATTTGTTACATTATAGAAATTTGATGACTTGAACTTCCTGTAAAGAAAAGCCTCTATCGCACTTGTCGCCTGCGACATAGTGTCTGCACTTTTTGCCGATACGGCAAAGGAATTTATGTTTGCATTTCTTAAAAGTCGTGTTGCCTTTGAATAAGGAATGAGAACAACATCGTCATCACTGCCCTGTGACACATTTGAAGACTTTTTTTCAAGAAGACCTATAACGGTAAAAACCTCATTATTAATTTTAATCTGCTGTCCTACGGGGTTTTGTCCGCCAAAAAGCTCTGTGCGGACATACTCACCGATAAGAACAACCGAGGCACGGTTATCAATATCACTTTGTGAAAGAAACCTCCCGCTTGAAACGGCGCGGTTACGGATTGAGCCGTAATGCTCATTAACACCGTAAAGCGTTGTGGAAACATTACTGTTTCCATACTTAACAGTACCACGGCTGTTAACCACGGGTGTAATATATTCAATGCTGTCAGTATTTTCTGCCGCTATTTTTTCAATTTCCTCTACGCTGACGCTTCTTGTCATTCCCCATCCGCCGCGGCTGATGGAAACATTTATAAGGTTTGTGCCCATACTTTCAAGCTGATTGCGCATATCAAGCGTGGTTGCCGTTACCATATTTACAAGAATAATAACTGCCGCAACACCGATTATAATTCCAAGCATCGTAAGAAAGGAGCGTACCTTTGAGCTGAGTATGCTGTCAAGTGCCATTTTAAAAGACATAAATACATTCATTCACATTTCACATCCTCTGTGGCAGTGGTATCACTGGTAATCTGCCCGTCTGCTATTCTTACAACACGCTCTGCCTGACGGGCAACGTCACTGTCGTGCGTTATCAGAACGATTGTATTTCCCTCGTTATGAATTTCCTTAAGCATTTTCATAACCTCAATACCGCTTTTCGAGTCGAGGTTTCCCGTTGGCTCATCGGCAAGGATAAGCGGCGGCTTTGACGAAAGTGCCCTTGCAATCGCTACACGCTGTTGCTGACCGCCCGAAAGCTCCTTCGGGCGATGATGCATACGCTCCTCCAGCCCTACACGCACAAGCGCCGCCTCTGCAAGCTCTCTGCGGCGGGCAGCGTCTACCCCACGGTATATAAGGGGCAATTTCACATTCTCAAGTGCAGTAAGCTTATTAAGAAGATTAAACCCCTGAAATATAAAGCCTATTTTTTCGTTGCGTATGCTTGCCAGCTCATCCTCGCTAAGGTTTTCCACAACCTTCCCGTCAAGAATATACTCTCCGCTTGTAGCAGTATCAAGGCATCCAATCATATTCATAAGGGTTGATTTACCGCTTCCCGAAGGTCCGATAATTGACACAAACTCCCTCGGCTTTACGTTAAGGGACACGCCGTTTAAGGCACGCACCTCTATTTCACCTACTTTATAAATTTTGTACATATCCTTAATTCTTATCATAGGCTTACCTTCTTGCCCCCATTCCGCCTGACATACCGCCCATATTTCTTGGCATAGAGCCGCCCATCATTCCGCCGGGCATACCGCCCATCATTCCCGGCATTCTTCCCATTGTGTTTCCTGACGAGCCTGTCTGCTGAGAAGTATTCTTAACTACCTGACCGAGTTTTACACCGCTCTTTATCTCGTAACATTCATCATTACTGATACCGATCTGAACCTCGATACGTTCTTCCTTGCCCGAGAGCTTGATTTTCATTTCACTGCGCTTTGCTCCCTGCGGCATATTACCATTTTTGGAGAAATTCATTTGCGAATTACCTTGTGCAGATTTATTATCTCCCTGCGGTTTTTCACTTTTTTCAGTTTTTGCAGTGCTTTCCTTTTGCGTGCTTTCTGTATTTTCTTTTTCACTTGATTTTGATGTTTCTCCCTGTACTCTCTGCGGCATCTCGCCTTGCGGTCTTTCAGGCATCTGACCTTGAGGACGCTGCGGCATCTCGCCTTGTGGTCTCTGTGGTATTTCTCCCTGTGCCCGTTCGGGCTTCTGCGCGTTCATTGCACCAAAGTTTCTTTCCTTTTCTTCTTTATTATCCTGTGCTTTTTCACCGTCTGCAGAACTCTGCGGAGTATTTTTCTTCTCTTCACCTTTTTCTTTTTCGTCTTCTTTTTGCTGTGTCATATTCATTCGTTGAGGAATTTCGGGCATATTCTCCACTTCTCCAACAACGGTTACGTAATATTTTCCGCCAAAATATTCCACCGCACTTACGGGGAGGTAAAGGCAGTTATCTGCCCTCTCCACTATTATCTGCGCACTGACATTCATTCCCGGCATAAGGTCGCCCGGGTTATCTATAGTTACTTCTATCGGATATGTTGTAACACCATTCGATGCCGTGCCAAGCTTGGAAACAGATGTGATTTTTCCCTGAAGCCTTTGACTTTCAAGGGCATCTGCTGTCACCTGGACACTCTGACCGAGCTGAATTTTTGAAATGTCAAGCTCGTCAACCGATATTGTAAACTTCATCTTTGACATATCTGCAATAACCATCATGGTTGTTGCATTCTGACCGCCTACAGTATCTCCCACTGTATAATCCTTTGTCAGGATTGTCCCGTTAATGGGTGAGGTTAATATGTAGTCCTGCGCCGCCTCTACTCTGTCCTCAAGGTTACTTTCCGCCTCTGAAAGGCTCATCTGCGCATCGGTAAGGTTCTGGTGCGCCGTTTTAAGTTCGTCTGTAAGGTCTGAATTTTTAAGAACTGCTATTACATCGCCCTTATCAACCCAGTCACCGCTTTTAACGTTTACCTTTGAAACCTTTCCCCTTTGCTCCGCATTTACGGTAACAGGATCTGCATATTTAACACTGCCGTAGGAGGCTGAATTAACGTCACCTGATGCCGTATGCGCTGTTGCCGTAACATTTATATTTTCCTCAATAATGTCATCACCGCTAAGGCGGATTTCAACATTATATGCAATACCGCCGCTTGAAAGGGTTTCAGGAGCACTGTACTTGCGCACAACCTTGCCCTGAACATTTATCATATATTTATCTATCGCTACCGTCGCACTGTCGCCGACCTTAATGCTGTCTATCTGAGCAGTACCGAAAGGAATTGTCGCTGTCTGCTCCTTATAATTAGTAATTGTGCAGACCTTTCCCGATACCTCTTCCCCCACCTTAAGCGAAAGGTCTGATACCTTTCCGCTTGCAGTAGCTTTGATTGTCAGTGCCGCTATATTCTCCTGCACCTTTGTTATATTATTACTTCTGTTGGAAAGATTTGTACGTGCCTTCTCTACATTGTTTTCTGCAGTTTTTATCGCATTTTCTGCAGCCGTCATTTCAAAGCGGTACAAGACATCGTTTTCCAAAACCTCATCACCCTCCTCAAAGGGAGCTTCTGTTATTTTTCCGTTTACAAGGGGGACAATGTCTCTCTGCTCTATAGGCTCAACCGTACCTGAACCTGTAATACTGTTAACAACACTTCCCTGCATTACGATTGATGTACCTGTGCCTGCCTCTGACGCAGCTTTCTTTGAAGTGCGGATTTTATTTATTCCAAACGCACCAAGACCTATTGCAAGAACTAAAACTGCGCAAATTGCAATTTTTATCGGTTTTTTAAGGCTGCTGAATTTTTCTGCAGGCTTTTTAAAATTAATTTTTTTAAGCTTTTCGCCCATCATACTGATAACGGTTTTAATCTTTTCGGTCAGTTTCATTATAAATTCCTCCTAACATACAAAACCAATATATATTATAAAGGTTAAACCAGGGTTAAATCAAGAGTAAATTTATATAAAACAAACAAAAAACTATAAGTGGTTGACGAAAAAGCCATATGTGTGATATAATGTAAGATAATTATGGGGTGGTATACCCCAAAACAGTGCCGCTTTCTGCGGCGGAACGGAGATTTCTTTATGATTAAGAGTATGACAGGCTACGGCAGCGGCAGCGCACAGGGCGGTGGAAAGACCTTCACTGTTGAAATTAAATCGGTAAATTCCCGTTACAGTGACTTTTCCGTAAAAATGCCACGTATTTACACTTTTCTTGAGGACCCTTTGCGCAAAGCCGCAGGAGAAATAATAAACCGTGGTAAGGTTGACATATACGTTAATGTAGAGTCTGAAGGCGATGAGGCGTGCAATGTAAATCTTAACAGCGCACTTGCAGGGGCTTACCTTGATGCCCTCAGAACACTTTCAGAAACTCTCGGTGTTACAAGCAATGCGACGGCGGAAACCTTTTTGCGTATTCCCGATGTATTTACTGTGGAAAAAACCCCTGATGATGCACAGCTTATAACAGATACTGTTCTTTCGGCGCTTAAGGATGCTCTCGGGGAATTTGATGCTATGCGTGTTACCGAGGGCGAAAAGCTCGTTCTTGATTTAAAGGAGCATCTTGAATTTATAAAAAATGCTACTGAGGAAATTGAAAAGCGTTCTCCCCAGATTGTGAGTGAATACCGCACACGAATTGAGGAAAGAATGCGTGACATTTTAGGCAGTGCGACGTATGACGAAACACGTCTTTTAACAGAGGTTGCCATTTTTGCAGACAAGGTGAATGTAAACGAGGAAACTGTAAGACTTAAAAGTCATATTGCACAGTTTTTAAAAATGCTCGAAGACGGCGGCTGTGTTGGAAGAAAGATTGACTTTTTAATTCAGGAAATGAACCGTGAAATAAATACAATCGGCTCAAAGTCAAATGACCTTGATATTGCAAAAATTGTTATTGATGTAAAGGCTGAAATTGAAAAGCTAAGGGAACAGATACAAAACGTAGAATAAAGGACTTGATATAATTATGAAATTAATTAATATCGGCTTTGGGAATTTAGTGTCCGATATACGCATTGTCAGTATAGTTCTTCCTGAAAGTGCCCCCGTCAAAAGACTTATTCAGGAGGCACGTGAAAAAGGAATGCTGATTGATGCTACATACGGCAGAAAAACGAAAAGCGTGATTGTAACGGATAGTGAGCATATAATTTTATCTGCTCTCCCTCCCGAGGTAATTGTGCAAAGACAAAGCGGAGTTAAGGATGACCTGATTGCATATGAAGAAAGGATTGATACAGATGAATAAAAAGGGATTGCTCCTTGTTGTATCGGGACCGTCAGGAGTTGGAAAGGGTACAGTTTGCAATGAATACGTTAAAAACCACCCTGAATGCTCTCTTTCCGTATCGGCAACCACACGCAAAATGCGTGAAGGAGAAAAGGACGGTATAAATTACTTCTTCCTTTCGGAAGAGGAATTCAGAAAGAAGATAGATGATGGCGGCTTTTTGGAGCATGCAGTTTTTTGCGGAAATTACTACGGCACACCCAAAGACACAGTTATGCAGATGATTGAAAGCGGAAAGGACGTTATCCTTGAAATAGAGGTACAGGGTGCTATGCAGGTGCGCTCTCACTATCCCGAGGCTGTTTTCATATTTGTTCTTCCCCCGTCGATAGAGGTGCTTGAAGAAAGGCTCCGTGGAAGAAACACTGAAACAGATGATGTTATAAAGGAAAGGCTCCAACGGGCAAAGGCAGAATTCAGATTTATAGAAAAGTACAATTACGTACTTGTAAATGACACGGTGGAAAATGCGGCAAGTTTGCTTGGCGAAATAATAAATGCAGAAAAATGCTCTATGTCACGAAATTATAAAGAATTAAAAAGCGAATATATAGATTAATTTTAAGAAAGGTTTTGATAATATGTTATATCCTGAAATTGCAAAGCTTATGGAGGGCTTTGATTCACGTTACTCACTCGTAGTTGCTACTGCAAAGAGAGCTCGTCAGCTTGTTTGCGATGCAAGCAATGACAAGACGGTTTCCCGTGCAATAAAAGAAATTGCAGACGGCAAAATCAAATGCGTAAAAGGCAGCCGTGAGGAAAGATTTTCCGATGCTGTTGCAGAATTTACCGCTACTGCACAAAAGGAAGCGGAAGAAATTATTTCTGAAGAGGAATAAACTATGATTGCTCAGGTTTATGTAAATACCACAAACCTGAATATTGATAAAAGCTTTGACTACCTTGTTCCTAAAGAGTTAGAGGACAAAATCTCTACGGGCAGCAGAGTCAAGGTTCCTTTTGGCAGCGCAAATCTGCCCAAAGAAGCATATGTTACTCTTTTAAAGGAAGAAAGCGGTTTTAATTCATTAAAAGAAATCCGCTCTGTTACAGACGAATTTCCCGTTCTTTCAAAAAGCAGTATTGATTTATGCTTTCATATGCGGGAGAGGTATTTTTGCACATTTTCCGAGGCGGCATCGCTGATGCTCCCCCCGGGAACTGATGCGAAGTTTGAGGAGTGGATTTCCCTTTCCCACAAATACTACGAAAATATCCATTTTGTAAAAACGCCCCGTCAGGAGCAGCTTATAAAGCTTCTTTTGGAATGCGAAGGCTCTGCCGAGATGGCACATATAAAAAATGTGCTCGGCAAAAACGCACGCACTACAGTAAATACTCTTATAAAAAAGGAAATTTGCGAGAAAAGCTTTCGTGATAAGCGCAGAGCAAACGAAAAGACGGTGCGTGTCGCTTTTTACTGCGGTGAAGACGAAATAGCTCTGCATATAACGCAGCTTGAGAAAAAGGCGCCCAAGCAGGCGGCAGTGCTTAAGGCTTTAGGTGAGTTTTCCCGCCTCAGCATTCCTGACATAATAGCCGCTTCCGGTGCTACACGAAATGCCGTTGAGGCACTTTATGTCAAGGGACTTATAGATTATGAAGAGGTAGAAATTCTTCGAAACCCGCTTGAAGGGAAGGAGCAGAAGCCTCTTCCCCCGCTCGTTCTTTCGGATGCGCAGAAAAAAGCTTCTGACACCATTATCAGTCAGGGGGCAAAAACCTTTCTTCTGCACGGCATCACGGGCAGCGGAAAAACCGAGGTTTATATGAGCATTGTTTCAGAGGCTCTTGAAAAAGGGAAGCAGGCAATTATTCTTGTTCCTGAAATTTCCCTTACCCCACAAATGACACGTCGTTTTTTTGACCGTTTTGGTGACAGTGTTGCCGTAATTCACAGTGCACTTTCCCTCGGGGAAAGGCTTGATGAATGGCGCAGAATAAAACGCAGGGATGCACGTGTTATCATCGGTGCACGAAGTGCAATTTTTGCACCGTGTGAAAATATCGGAGCTATAATAATTGACGAGGAGCATGAGCAATCCTATAAATCAGAATCCTCGCCACGCTATCACGCAAGGGATATTGCGCAATTTCTTTCAAGGCTTCATAGCTGTCCCCTTGTGCTGGGCTCTGCTACACCGAGTGTTGAAAGCTATTACAAAGCAAAATGCGGCGAGTATACGCTCATTGAGCTTTTGGAAAGATACAATAAAAAACCTCTTCCCGAGGTTTTCTTAGCAGATATGTCGCAGGAGCTTAAAGACGGAAATAAAACGGTTTTAAGCAGACTTCTTGCCTCCCAGATGGCACAAAACCTTGAAAGAGGTGAGCAGACCATTTTGTTTTTAAACAGACGTGGCTACTCCACCTTTGTTTCGTGCAGGGATTGCGGCTTTGTATTTACCTGCCCGCAGTGCAGTGTGTCGCTGACATATCATAAAAATTCAGACGTTTTAAAGTGTCATTACTGCGGACACAGTGAAAAGGTAAATCCCGTCTGCCCCAAATGCGGCAGTAATAAGGTGCGCGACTTTGGAAAAGGCACACAAAAGGCACAGGAACAGATCGGGCAAATTTTTCCTGATGCAAAGCTTTTAAGAATGGATACTGACACTACAAGCACAAAGAGAGGACACGAAAAGCTCCTTGATAAATTTACCGAGGAAAAAACAGATATTCTGCTTGGTACGCAGATGGTTACAAAGGGGCTTGATTTTGAAAACGTGACACTCGTTGGTGTTCTTGCCGCCGATGCATCGCTTAATATCGATGATTTCCGTGCGCAGGAAAGAACCTTTAATCTCATTACTCAGGTCTGCGGAAGAGCGGGCAGGGGCGAGAAAAAGGGACGTGCCGTACTCCAGACGTATGATGCAGACAATAATGTTTTAAAGCTTGCGGCAAAGCAGGATTATAAATCATTTTATGAAGAAGAGATTGAGTACAGACGTGCGTTTTATTATCCGCCGTTTTGTGATATAATAAATATAACGGTAAGCTCCTCCTCAAAGGAGGATGCTGAAAATACCGTACAAAAGATTGCGATGAAGCTTAAAATGGCTTTGCGCACATATGAAAACTGTGTTTTCTACGGTCCGTCCGCTTCCCCCCTTTCAAAAATTCAGGGACGGCACCGATACAGATTCTGGATAAAATGCAGTGTTGATGAGGTTCTTATCGCTACGTTGCGCGATGTTCTGCACGAAAAAGATACGAGACGCACGGGAGACCTTTCAATTGTTGCAGACATTAATCCCTATAGTATGAGTTAGGAGCGAATAATATTATGGCATTAAGAAAAATCAGAGAAATCGGAGATTCCTGCCTTAATAAAAAGTGCAGAGAGGTAGAAAAATTTGATGCAAAGCTTCACACTTTGCTTGACGATATGAAAGAAACGCTGCTTATGGCAAACGGCGTGGGACTTGCCGCACCGCAGGTGGGAATCCTTAGAAGAGTTGTTGTAATAGACCTTGGCGAGGACGGCGGAATGCTTGAGCTTATAAACCCCGTCATCACGCATACAGAGGGCAGTCAGAGCGGTGTTGAAGGATGTCTCAGTGTACCGGGTAAGGCAGGCATTGTTGAGCGTCCGCAAAAAGCAACCGTAAAGGCTCTTGACCGTAACGGCGAGCCATTTGAGTTTACGGGCGAGGATTTGTATGCACGCTGCATCTGTCACGAATGCGACCACCTCGACGGAAAGCTCTATGTGGAAAAAGTAACCGAGTTTGTTGATCCCTACGGGGGCGACGAAGAAGACGAAGACTAATTATTATCGGAGGAAATTATGCGTATTCTTTTTATGGGAACACCCGAGTTTGCACAGGTGTCACTTCAGACACTGCTCGATGATAAACGTCAGGTTGTGTGCGTAATAACACAGCCCGACAAGCCCAAGGGCAGAGGCTATGAAATGGCAATGAGTGATGTTAAAAAGCTTGCACTTGAAAAAAATATTCCCGTGCATCAGCCTGTCACTCTTAAAGACGGGGCAATTTTGCCTGTTCTGGAAGAATATCGCCCTGATATAATCGTTGTAGTTGCATACGGACAAATTCTTCCCGAATACGTGCTTAATTTCCCAAAATACGGATGTATAAACATTCACGGCTCACTTCTCCCAAAGTACAGGGGTGCTGCGCCTATTCAGAGAGCAGTAATAGACGGTGAAAAGGTAAGCGGTGTAACAAGTATGTATATGGAAAAAGGGCTTGATACGGGAGATATGCTTATTAAAAGAGAGCTTCCCATTTCCCGTGAGGCGACTGCGGGTGAATATCACGATGCACTTGCCGTTTTGGGCGGCAGTGTACTTCTCGAAACACTTGATAAAATTAAAGAGGGTTCTCTTATCCCCGAAAAACAAAATGACAGCCTTTCAACATATGCATCTCAGCTTTCAAAGGCGGAGGGTGAAATTGACTGGAATAATACGAGCGAAGCTATTTATAATAAAGTAAGGGGATTAAACCCATGGCCGATGGCATACAGCTTTATCGGCGGCAAGCGTTTTACTGTAGACTTTGTATATAAGGGTGAGCAAAGCGGAAAGCCCGGTGAAGTTCTTCGTGCAGATAATAACGGACTTATCGTAGCTTGCGGTGAAGGCTCTGTTTTAATAAAGGATATTAAGGTAGAGGGCAAAAAGAAAATGAGCGTGGGCGATTACCTGCGTGGACATACAATTGCAGAGGGAACTCTGCTCGGAAAGGATTGATTTTATGTACGGCTATGGTTACGGATTTTACTTTGACCGAGGATATATACTGGTGCTTATAGCGGCAATTTTGTCACTTGTTGCATCTGCAAGGGTAAGCACAACCTTCAAAAAATTCTCACAAAAGAGAACTGCACGCAATATCACTGCAGAGCAGGCGGCACGTGGAATTTTGGATGCAAACGGACTTTATAACGTACGCATTGAATCTGTAAGCGGTAATCTTACAGACCACTATGACCCGAGAAGTAATGTTATACGTCTTTCGGACTCTGTTAAAAACTCCACATCTGTTGCGGCAGTAGGTGTTGCCGCACATGAGGCAGGTCACGCTGTTCAGCACGCTACGGGATACGTGCCGATAAAGGTCAGAAACGCTATCGTTCCCGTTGCAAATATTGGCTCTATGGCAGGTCCGTACCTTATTCTTATCGGTCTTATCCTTTCAGGGGGTCTTAGCAATATTCTTATCAATGTAGGAATATGGTTTTTCTCATTTGCAGTTCTTTTCCAGCTTGTAACACTTCCCGTTGAGTTTAATGCGTCAAGACGTGCCGTATCAATACTTGAAAACGGAATGTATCTTGAATCAGACGAAGTTCCTGCAGTTAAAAAGGTGCTCGGTGCAGCGGCAATGACGTATGTTGCGGCGGCGGCAGTATCTGTGGCAAATCTTCTTCGTTTTATAATGCTCGCAGGCGGAAGAAGGCGTGACGACTGATGGCGGCGCTTTCAAAGCCGAGGGAGGCGGCACTAAAGGCACTTGCAGCGGTAGATAAGGACGGTGCATATCTTAACATTGCAGTGCGTGATATCCTTTCTGCAAGTGATATGGACCCACGTGACAAGGCTCTTTGCACTACTCTTGCCTTCGGTGTTACAAAAAACAGACTTTTTATTGATAATATTATCGAAAATCTCTCCACGGTTAAGCTTAAAAAGCTTTCCGTATGGATTCACAATATTTTACGAATAGGTATTTTCTCTATAAGATTTCTTGACCGTATCCCTGAAAGTGCAACGGTTAACGAATGTGTACGCTTAGCACGCCGATACGGACATGGCGCATCGGCAGGCTTTGTAAATGCCATACTTCGTGCATCCTTAAAATCGGGTGATTTTCTGCCGAGCGAAAAAACGGGGGCAGAATATATCAGTTTAAAATATTCTTTCCCGATGTGGCTTACAAAAACGTGGCTTTCAGAGGGCTACGGTGAGGAGTTTTTTGCCGCAATGAATGAGGAGCCGTCTGTCACAGTCAGGCTTAACACTCTTCTTGCGACCTCTCTTGGTAAAGACTTTGAAAAAAACACTGCCACACCCTATACATACACATATACGGGCGGCGGCAGTGTTGAAAATACCTCTTGTTTTAAAAAGGGGCATATAGCAGTTCAGGACAGCGCATCGCAGATTGCCGTAATGGCACTTGATGTAAAAGTGGGGATGAATGTTCTTGACCTTTGCAGTGCACCCGGCGGAAAAAGTGCATTTATCGGTCAGCTTTTAAATAATACGGGGAAACTGATATCGTGCGATATACACGAGCATAAGATAGAGCTTATAAAAAATAATCTTTCCCGTCTTGGCGTTACAAATACCTGTGTTTTACAAAATGATGCAACAGTATTTAACGAAAGCTTTAAGGACGGCTTTGACAGAGTTTTAGCAGATGTCCCCTGCTCGGGTCTTGGTGTTCTTCGCCGTAAACCCGATATAAAGTGGACAAAAACGCAGGAGGATAATAATACCCTCACAAAAATTCAGCGCTCTATTATAGATAACAGTGCGCTTTATGTAAAAAGGGGCGGAAAGCTTCTTTATTCCACCTGCACGGTAAATAAAGCTGAAAATGAGGATAATGTAAAATATTTTCTTGAAAAACACAGTGATTTCAACCTCGTTTTACAAAGACAGCTACTACCCGATAAGGATAAAACTGACGGCTTCTTTTTCGCCGTATTTGAAAGGACGTAAGCTATTTTGAATATTGGTGATTTAACAAAAGAGCAGTTAAAAGAACATATTGTAAATATGGGGGAAAGTGCTTTTCGTGCAAAACAGATTTTTAAATGGGTACATGGGGGTGCCCAAAGCACTGATGAAATGACAAATCTTTCCCTCTCTCTAAGGCAAAAGCTTTCAGAAAATTTTGAAATTTATCTTCCGACTGTTTACAAAAAGCTTACCTCAAAGCTTGACGGAACGGTTAAATATCTCTTAAAGCTTTCTGACGGAAACATTATTGAAACAGTTGTGATGGACTATCACCACGGCAAAAGTATCTGTATATCAAGTCAGGTCGGTTGCCGTATGGGGTGCACATTTTGTGCATCTACCTTAAAAGGACTTGTCAGAAACCTTACCCCCTATGAAATTGAGGGGCAAATCCTTCGTGCACAAAAGGACTTAGGCGTAAAAATCAGTAATATTGTAATTATGGGCATAGGTGAGCCGCTTGATAATTACGATAATATAATTGCATTTTTAAAAAATATTAATGATGAAGACGGGCAAGGGATAGGATACAGGCATATTACTCTTTCGACCTGCGGTCTTACAGAAAAGATATATCATCTTGCAGATGAAATGATGCCGATTAACCTTGCAATTTCACTGCACGCACCAACGGATACGGCACGGCAGGCACTTATGCCTGTGGCAAAGGCATATTCTCTTTCAAAGATTATGGATGCGTGTGACTATTACTTTGAGAAAACGCACAGACGTATAACCTTTGAATATGCACTCGTAAAAGGGAAAAATTCCTCGTCTGCCGATGCAAAGGCTCTTGCAAAGCTTCTTCATGGCAAAGGAGCGCACGTAAACCTTATTCCCGTAAACCCCGTAACGGAGAGGAATAATATACGCACCACTAAAAAAGAAACGATGGACTTTCAAAAAGAACTTGAAAGCCTTGGTATAAATGCAACTATCCGCAGAGAGTTAGGCGCAGATATCAGCGCATCATGCGGACAATTACGAAATAATGAAATTGACGGGGTGTGAAAAAATCCAAAGCAAAGGAAAAGAAAATTCGAAATGCGAAATGCGAAGTTCGAAATGTTGGTGGATTTTTTGCTTTGCAAAAAATCGTTATCTATAACTTTACTTGCCTCAGGCAGGTCCGTTCTGAAGCATTTTTTCCTATCCCTATCAATATTCTCTTACAATAAAAACACTGAAATGAGGTGGTACTATTGCAGTTTTATTCAATTTCAGACCGTGGAAAACAGCGCTTTAACAATGAGGACTGTTGTGTTGCAAAAATCATAGGGCGCTACACTGTGCTTATTCTTGCAGACGGAATGGGTGGCCACAGTGGCGGAGAAATTGCAAGCAGTAAGGCTATTGAAACAGTACTTGCGGCTTTGCAGGAAAAGCTTACCCGTCCCTTAATCCCTGCACAGATTTTTAGTACACTCTCCTCTGCACTTAAAAGCGCAAATGACAGCATTTATGAGCTTTCATTAAGCGAACCCGCGCTTCACGGAATGGGAACGACCATTGACATCTGCATAATATCTGACAACAATGCATATATCGCCCACATCGGGGATTCACGTGTATACCATATTACACCCGATGGAGAAATAAACCTTGTTACAAAAGACCACTCGCTTATGCAGTATATGATAGAAAAAGGAGAGCTTACGGCAGAACAGGCACAGCATCATCCGCAAAAGAACGTGATAACACGTGCACTTGGCACTTCGCAGGATGTACAGGAGGATATCGCTACACTTAAGCTTTCTGAGGGCGACAGACTTCTTCTTTGCAGCGACGGACTTACAAATATGCTTGAGGAAAAAGACATCTGCCACGTTGTGCTTGAAAATCCCAATCCCGAGGAAGCAGCACCCGAGCTTATAAGGCGTGCAAATGATGCAGGCGGTGACGATAATATTACAGTAATTATCGCTTTGACCGAAGCAAAGTAATCCATACTCTGCCCAAAACGGCTGAAAATCGGCTTTTTCTTCGTTGTCGGTCTTGAAATACGAAACAGTATTCCTTCGCCCTGTCGCCTTGAAAAATCTCAATTTTGAGACATTTTGGGTTCAAAGAATTTTTTGCACACTGTTTTTTGTCAGTACAAGGCAAAAACACAGCATATACTGGCGTATATGCAAGGCTTTTAACGCAGTAATGGCGGAAAACAGAACGCAAAAAACAGAGTTTGGACTACTTTGTTTCGGTTATCCTAAAATTATGGAGGAAATGAAATATGGAATCAAATATTCTCGGTAGCAGATATGAACTGCTTGAACGCATCGGTATGGGCGGAATGGCAGTAGTATATAAAGCTAAGGATATAATGCTCGGCAGATTTGTTGCCGTAAAAATACTTCGTGAAGAATTTAAAGAAAACGAGGATTTTATCCGTCGTTTTAAAATCGAGTCGCAGGCGGCGGCAAGCCTTTCACATCAGAATATCACACAGATTTACGATGTGGGCGAGCAGGACGGACTGCACTATATAGTAATGGAATATCTTGAGGGGCAGACTCTCAAAAATTATATATTGGAAAAGGGCGAAGCTCTCCCCTGGAAAGAGGCGGCAAACTTCTCAATGCAGATATGCCGTGCCCTTGAACACGCACATTCAAAGCACGTTGTGCACAGGGATATTAAGCCGCAGAATATCGTACTTACAGAAAACGGAAAGCTTAAGGTCGCAGATTTCGGCATTGCTCGTGCCGCAAACAACACAACTACCGTAAACATAGGAAGCAGTGCCGTAGGAAGTGCCCACTACCTCTCTCCCGAGCAGGCACGTGGCGGATACACCGATTTAAAAAGCGATATATATTCTCTGGGCGTTGTGATGTATGAAATGTTTACGGGAACTCTCCCCTTTGATGCAGAGGAAAGTGTTTCTGTAATAATGCAGCATCTTAATGATGAGCCTAAGCGCCCCTGCGATATAAACCCTGACCTTCCCGCAGGAATTGAGGCAATTATCATAAAGGCGATGAAAAAGGAACAGCGTCTGCGCTACGAAAATACCTCGCAGATACTGGAGGATTTGATTACCGTTTACCAGAATCCGTCTCAGGATATAACACTTCTTAATGCCTGGGATGATGATACAGAGCAGGAGCCGCCAAAAAAGGCAGTTCCCGTTCACCGTGAAAGAAAGGCAAGTCCACATAAAAAGAAAAAAAGCAGACTAAACCGCAGTATTGTTGCCGCAGCAGTGTTTATATCCTCCACAATGCTTATCTTTATAGGATTTATTCTTTATCTGCTTTTCTTCGGAACAGGCAGTGAGGTTGAGATTCCAGACCTTTTAGGTATGACATATGAAGAGGCGGCATTAGAGGCGGAAAATGCCTCGGAGGGTGATGTGGTGTTTGAGGTCTTTGTAGAGCGAAGCGAACATTCAGATGAAGATAAAAGCACTATTATCTCCCAGATTCCCGAGGAAGGCAGTAAAGTTAAGCGTTCAAGGGAAATAAAGGTTGTTCTTAGTCTTGGTCCTGCCGTTTTAGAGCTCCAGGACTATACGGGAAAGCAGTATGAAAAGGTGCAGGAGGCACTCGAGGAAAAGGGCGTTAAGGTAATAATAGAAGAAAAAGATAATGACACTTATGAAGAGGGCATTATCTTCAGACAGGTTCCTGCAGAGGGAACACAGATGGCAAAGGGCGACGAGGTAACACTCTATGTTTCAAAGGGAACACAGAATACCGTTGTTCCAAATGTTCTCGGAAAAACCCTTGAAGAAGCGATTATAGCAATTGAGAGAAATAATCTTAAGGTCGGCACCGTAAAGGAAGAGGCAAGCGACAAATACCTTAAGGGCGAAGTTTCTTCACAGAGTAAGGCGGCATTTGAAACGGTACCGATTGATACTGAAATAAATCTCTCTGTTTCAACGGGCAAAAAGACGGACGTAGAAAATGAAAACGGCGGCGACACTATTTCGCCCACCGATAACCCCAAAAAGAGTGTCAAGCTCACTTTGGGAAATCTTCCCAAGGACAGAGATAAGGTTAATATCAGGCTTGTTCTTGACGGAAAGACCTATTATGAAAAGGACTTTTCCACACAGTCGGGCAGCGCAACTATAACTGTTGAGACAAACGAAACATTAAGTCTTGACGTTTACTATGACGGAGTTTATATAACTACGAAAGAGGTAAAATATTGATAGATACACAAAAAAGCATTGAAGGAATAATTGTAAAAGGAATAGGCGGATTTTACTACGTTTCCACCTCCGGAGGAACAGTGGAATGTCACGCACGGGGAAAATTCCGTAAGGATGAACTCTCCCCCATAGTGGGTGATTATGTATCTCTCCTTTTAAACCCAGAGGGAACGGGAAGCATCTGCAAAATACACGAGCGGAAAAACTTTCTTATCCGCCCGGGGGTAAGTAATGTTGACACACTGGTGCTTGTTTCAGCACTTCGCTCCCCAATGCCCGATTTTCTGCTTATAGACAAGCTTCTGGTAACTGCCGCAAGTAAGGGTATAGAGGGCATCATTTGCCTTAACAAAACAGACCTTGCCGCAGATGAAGAGGAAACGGAAAGATTTTGCGAAATTTACCGCAAGGCAGGATACCAAGTAATTGCGGCAAGTGCTAAGACGGGCGAAGGTATAAAAGAAATACAGTCTCTTATAAGAGGCAGAACTGTTGCCTTTGCAGGTCTTTCAGGTGTCGGGAAATCAAGCCTTTTAAAAAGAATAACGGGCGCAGACCTTCAGGTAGGTAGTGTCAGCCGCATTGAGCGTGGAAAGCATACCACACGCCACGTTGAGCTTATTGAGGCGGCGGGCGGCTACGTCTTTGATACACCGGGTTTTTCACGTCTTGAGGCAGATACCTTGCGAGCCGCTGATTTATGGCAGTTTTTCCCCGAAATTGCGCCGCTTCACGGAACGTGCCGTTTTCGCACGTGCAACCATATCGGCGAGCCGGGATGCTCTGTTAAAGAGGCTGTAGACGGAGGAAGCATTGCACAAAACCGTTACGATAGTTATATTGAAATTTACAATAAACTTAAAGACATTAAAGAATGGGAAAGAAAGGATTGACTTAAAAATGATTAAAATTGCACCCTCAATACTCGCATCAGATTTCGGTGCACTCAGGGAAGATGTTATCGCAATCGAAAAGGCAGGTGCCGAGTGGGCACATATTGATATTATGGACGGACACTTTGTGCCTAACCTTTCAATGGGTCCTGACATTGTAAAATCTGTCAGAGAGGCTTCAAAGCTTTTCTTCGACTGCCACCTGATGGTTGAAAACCCTAAAATGTTTGTTGAGCCGTTTGTAAAGGCAGGGGCAGAGCTTATTACATTCCACGCTGAATGTGTAGAGGATATGGATGAACTTATTGACTACATTCATTCCTTTGGCGTTAAAGCAGCAGTTGCCATTAAGCCTGCAACAAGTGAGGAAGTTCTTTTCCCCGTTTTACATAAGCTTGATATGGTACTTGTTATGAGTGTTGTTCCGGGATTTGGCGGACAGAAGTTTATGAGCGAGGTTCTTGACAAGGTAAGAAATATCCGTGTACACAAGGACGGAAAGGATATTGATATACAGATGGACGGCGGTATAAATGCCGAGACTGCTGCACTTGCGGCAGAGGCAGGTGTAAATGTCCTCGTTGCAGGAAGCGCAGTTTTTGCAAAGAATCCCTACAGTGAAACAATTGGCGCAATCCGCCTTAGTGCAGAGAATGCAGCAAATGGAAAGTAAGTCGCTTTTTCGCAAAGAGCTTTTAAAAAGACGTAAAGAGCTTAGTGCACCTGAATTAAACTTTTGTGACCTGTGCACATTTTCTGAATTTAAAAGCTCAAAGGTTATACTCTGCTACGTATCCGCCCACGGTGAGGTGGAAACACATGCTCTTATAAGAGAGCTTCTTAAAGAAAAAGAGGTTGTCGTTCCATATTGCACCGATAAGTGCGGAAATATGATAGCGGTGAAAATAGCTTCACCCGATGACCTTACAGAGGGAAGCTTTGGTATATTGGAGCCGAAAAACCCTGTTCCTTTTCCAAAGAACGAAATTGATTTTGTCATAGTTCCGGGGATTGCCTTTGATAAAGATGGCTTTCGCCTCGGCTACGGAAAGGGGTATTATGACCGCTTTTTAAGCAGTATTTCACCATATAAACTGGGCGTTTGTCAAAAAGAATTTTTTGTAGATACCCTACCGCACAATGAATATGACATAAAAATGGATAATGTAATGGTGATATAAAAATGTGAAATTCGAAATGCGAAGTGCGAAATGTTGGTGGATTTTTTGCTATGCAAAAAATCTTTATATTCCGTTTTTCTTATTCTCATACAAAAAGGAGATGTTTAAAACCTTTGTTTTTAAACATCTCCACTTTTTTTAGGTAATGGGGAAAACCTTCAGTGCAGACAATCTAAGCAAAAGACATTAACAACGATTTTTTGCTATGCAAAAAATCTTCCTTCACTTCGAATTTCGAACTTCGCATTTCGAATTTGTTATGCCATCGCCTTTTTGCGGTCCGGACTTTTTAAACATCTCCACTTTTTTATGCTAATTTCTCAAGTGCTCCCTCAAGTGCCTTTGCAACCTGGTCAGGACAGCTTGTTCCACGACCGTTGCAATTTATTCCCTTAATCTTTTTTATTGCATCGTGTGCGTTCATTCCCTTTAAAAGCGACATTATTCCCTGCAGATTACCGCTGCAGCCGCCAAGGATTGAAATATCCTCAATAATCCCGTCGGGAGAAAGCTCCACAACCGTCATTCGGGAACAAACACCCTTATTTATATGCTCGTACCTCATACCTTATTTACCTTCTTCGTCCTCTTTATCCTCTTTGGGTGCGTTTTCGTTTTCAATACCGTCAACAAATACATTTACGGTGATATTATCAAGACCTGCATATGACTCAACTGAGTTTTTAACCTTTTTCTGCAGATTACATGCAATATCGTTGATTTTTACACCAAACTTCACTGTTACGTGTACGTCAATGATTGTTGCATCGTCCTTAATTTCAACCTTTATACCCTTTGCAGGTGTTTTCTTGCTGAGTAAATCGCCCCAGCCGGAGCCTGTTCCAAGACCTGCCACGCCCTCAACCTCACGGGCGGAAATTGCACTTATACGAATAATAACCTCTTCTGAGATTTTAATGTTTCCGTTTTCTGTAGAAATAAAATTTTCAGCCATTTCTTATCCATCCTTTCTTGTGTGGAAAATAACCTACCTTTATTTTATCACCAATATAATAAATAATCAAGGATTTTCTGTATTTGCCTAATTCATTTCCATAATCTTTATCTTATCCTGGGGGATTCCGCTCTGTTCTGTCACAATTTCAGAAATTTTTGCGGCATTTGCACTGTCAAGCACCTGCGTTTTTACAACAACATTTGCCATTCCGTTATTTATATAGCAAACGGCATCCTCAAACCCTTTTGCACGGAGAAGATTTTCCACTGCCGTTTCCGTTTCCGTATTTTGTGCAAGCTCCAGCACACTTTGCTGTGCACTTGCTTTTGCGGCTGTGTCGGCATCCTCATTTGAAATTATGGAATTAAATGTTTCTATACTGCGGCTTCTGCCTGCTTCACGGTCGATACGCGCCTGAGAGAAGAAATCACCGCTCGAACTTTCCTCGGCAATACCCTCTGAATCTACGAGCTGTGCCTCCCCTAAGTATTTCTGCCCTGCCTCAGTATTTAATTCTTCCTTTCCTGCGTTAAGATATCCTGCCGTTCCTATTACTATAGCCAGTGCCGCAATCACAAGCTGTTTTTTCTTAACTACCATCATCATTGTTTTTCCTTCCTTTCAAAAACCTCGATTTTATGGGTTTCTACGCCCAGTGCCGCCTTTGTTGCACGTATAATTTTTTCACGCACTTTTGCCGTTTCACCGCCGTCTGCAACAATTACAACACCTTTTACGCCGCTGCCTTCACCGCTTTTTTGAGAAAAGAGCAAATCGTCTTCCTCCTTTTCAAAGGAAATCATAACCTCTGCCTCTCCCACCCCGTCTATATGGGAAAGAACACGCTCAAGCCTTTGCTCCTTATCCTGCGGGAAGACTTCCTCTGCCGTCTTCTGTGGAGCTTTACTGTTAAAGCTACTGCTGCCGACGAGCAGAATAACGCCCACTGTTAATAATAAATATATTACAGTATTTCCTTTTTTATCCCTGAAAATTTTGTCAATTATTCTCATAAATCAGTTTTATCCTTTCTCTCGGCACTAAAAGCTCGCTTACAATATAGTTGACGGCGGCGCTTTCATCTCCCCGAAGCCTTAGCGTTACACTTATAATCTCCCCGTTTTCCGAGGTTTCAACATACGCTTTTGAGCCGTGCACCATTTTTTCCTCTATTAATGAATTAAGATTTTCACGGTGCTTTTTTATTACCTGCGCACGGAATGTTGCCTCTGCCTTATTAATATCCTCCTCGTCGTACGAAAAGCTCTCTGTATCAAGCTTTATTTCCTTCATAAGGTTAGGAACAGGTTCTACCACCGCACAAATGAGCATAAACCCCATTGCAAACGTGGCAAACTTTTTTATATCCCCCTCAGGGAGTAGCATTTTCGAAAGAGCCGTCAGCAGCATTACTGTGCCGAGGGCTATCATATAATCACGCATAACAGACCCCTCTTTCCTAGGGGATAGGAAAAAATGTTCAGAACGGACAAACTGAGCTGACAAAGTCCACATATGGACTTTGTCAGCTCAGTCATCGGAGAGTCGAACTACGTATGGTTTAAAAAGGGAAATTTCGCATAATACTGCAGAAAATTCTGCAAATATACGTCAGTATTATTTTTGAATTTTCTTTGTCTTATATCAAAATTTCCTCTTTTTAAACTCTCCGACCTTATATTTAGAAAAATTTTATATAATTTCAATGCGGAGGACGAAGATAGGCTGACGCCTTTCGAGAACGACAAGTTGAAAGAATAAAAATTTTTCAAATATAAGGCATATGCAGTTCGACTCTCCGATGACTA
>JAZORN010000051.1:0-7193 GCA_045656645.1 Clostridia bacterium
CCAGATCGCTGCAGCGCCGAAGCTCTTCGGCAATCTGCGCGCGGGTCAGGCTGGCCATGTGCGGATGCGTCGCCGAGTGATTGCCGATCTCATGCCCGCGCCTGACCAGCTCGGCAACCAGATCCGGATGCTTCTCCGCCCAGAAGCCGACCAGAAAGAACGTGGTTTTCACATCGTACCGGTCCAGAATATTCAGAATCTCTTCCGTGTTCGCGCGCCCCCATGCCGCGTCAAAGCTGATGGAGAGCACCTTTTCCTGCGTATCCACGTTATACACCGGCAGCTCGCGCTTCTTGGCCGCCGTCATCACCGCCGGCGGATCCAGCATAGACGCATGGCAGATCAGCAGCGCCGCCAGCAGCAGCACCGGGATCGCCCGCTTTGCAGCAGGCAGTTCGGGCCGCCATCCTTTCATCCAGGCATCGCCTCCACTTCTTCCTTCTCAAAGCCGCCTTCAGGGCCTATCAGCACACTCACACTTTCGGGTGTTTTACCCTGCAGTGCAGATTTAAGAGAGGTTTCATGTTCCTCCTCATACGCAATTATCATAAGGTCAGCCTTTGCAGCCTCCTTGATTGCGTCCTTAAAGCTCATTGTATCAGAAACAGTGGGAATAATACCACGCTTACTTTGCTTTGCCGCCTCACGTGCTATTTTGCGAAGTCTTTCCACCTTTGCACTTTTGTCAAGCTTTGCAACTGCCCTTTGTGTATCCATCGGCACAACTGCCGTCGCCCCTATTTCCGTAAGCTTCTGAACAATGGTTTCAAGCTTGGGGTTTTTCGGAACTCCCTGAAAAACACAAAGCTTTACCCGAGGCTCGGTTTCCGCACGGCGCACACTTAAAATTTCTGCCGTAACGCTCTTTTCATTAAAATCTGTAAGGCGTGCCTCGTAGAAGTTACCCTCACCGTCACAAAGCGTAACCTCGTCACCCTTTTTCATTCTTAAGACACGGCTTATATGCTGTGCTTCCTCCCCCGTAATGAGGGCGGTATTTTCACTAAGCTGTTCTTTCTCTATGTAGAAATTAGCCATTATCTTTTATCTCCTGTTTTAAGTCATCGACTTACTATACAATACCAGTCGTTTTCTTTCTTTATTTCCTTTATTATAAAGCCGTTACGCTCAATCGCATCACGCACCTCGGAGAGTCTGGGCTCTATAATACCGCTGGCAATAAATGTGCCGTCTTCTTTAAGATAGCGGCGCACATCATCTGAAAGCGGAATAATAACATCTGCAACAATATTTGCAACTACAATATCATACGGACCGCTTTTTTCTGTATCGTCTTTAAAGGTATCGTCAGTAAGGATATTTCCGTCAAGAACAGTGTATATATCCTCGCCTATACCGTTAAGGGCGGCATTACTGTATGCAATCTTTTTGCAATTTGGGTCAATGTCAACGGCTCTCGCCTCACTTGCCCCAATCATAAGGGAAATAATAGAGAGAATTCCGCTGCCGCATCCAAGGTCAAGCACCTTATCGCCCTTTTTTACAATTTCGTCAAGTGTTTCCACGCATAAACGTGTAGTTTCATGCTGACCGCTTCCAAACGTCATACCGGGGTCAATATTAAAGATTATTTTTCCGTCACCGTTATCGACAGTTTCCCATTCGGGTTTAATAACAAGTCTGTCCCCGACATAGATGGGCTTAAAATACTGCTTCCAGTTGTTTTCCCAATCCTCTTCACGCATTGAGTCAATCTCTATACGTAAAGTGCCAAAAGCATTATTCACATCAAGGCTTTTAAAGGAAACGAGGTCATCACGCACACTTTGCAGAATTTTGTGTCCCGCTTCATTGTCGCTGAGGTAAATTTTAACCCTTGTTTCACCCGACATCTTTTCACGCAGTTCTTCATCAACATAGTCCCAGTACTGCTTATTATTTTCTAGGAAATCTTCAAAATCGTCCTTGTCAACTATCTCCACACCCGTAACGCCCAGATTATAGAGTCTGCCGCAGAGGGGTTCTATCCCCTGTGGTGCGGTATATATACTTACTGCAAGCCAATCCATAGTAAACTCCTTTTAATTTTTGAAATAATCTCTTATCTTCTCGGAAAATTTCTTACGTTCCTTATAATTCTTGTCATTGCTTTCCTTTGCAAAATCTTCAAGAATTTCACGCTGTCTTGCCGATAGATTTTTGGGTATTTCAACTATTACACGTACATACTGGTCACCACGCACGCCTCCACGGATTGACGGAATTCCCCTGCCCTTAAGGCGGAATTTAGTGCCGTGCTGTGTACCCTCGGGAAATCTCTGTGTAACTGTTCCGTCAATTGTGGGTATTTCGATTTCGCAGCCCAGTGCCGCCTGAACAAAGGTTATCGGCACATCAACATAGACATTATTTCCCTCACGTGTGAACACATTGTTTTTCTTTATATATACGGTTATAAGCAAATCACCCGAAGGGCCTCCACGAAGACCTGCCTCACCCTGTCCTCTTACGGAAACGGTCTGTCCGTGGTCTATACCCTGGGGAATGTTAACCTCCAGCTCACGGTTTTTTCTGACCTGACCTGCACCGTTACATTTCGGGCAGGGGTCGCTTATAGTGGTACCTCTGCCACCGCACACATTACACGTGCTTGTTGATGCAAACTGACCAAAGGGGGTGTTCTGCACTGTACGCATCTGTCCCGTACCGCCGCATTTTGAACATTTTACGGGAGATGTTCCCTTCTTTGCACCGCTTCCGCTGCATTCGTCACAGCTTTCACTGCGGATAATACTTACCTTCTTTTTGCAGCCAAATGCCGCCTCTTCAAAGGTAAGCTCTATTGCCTGCTGAATATCCCTGCCACGCATAGGTCCGTTTCGTCTGCTGCCTCCTCCGCCGCCAAAACCGCCGCCGAAGAAGCTGTCGAAAATATCGCCCATATCAAAACCACCGAAGCCGCCAAAGCCGCTTCCGCCGCCGCCAAATCCTGCATTGGGGTCGACACCTGCGTGACCGAACTGGTCATAACGGCTCCTCTTTTCACTGTTGCTGAGAACGTCATATGCTTCTGCCGCCTCTTTAAATTTATCGCTTGCCTCGGGATTGTCCTTGTTAAGGTCAGGATGATATTTTTTTGCAAGCTTTCTGTATGCTTTTTTTATTTCGTCATCAGATGCCCCTTTTTGTACACCGAGCACCTCATAATAATCTCTTTTATCTGCCATATTGCACCTCTGAAATAAAATGCGAAATGCGAAATGCAAAATGCGAAATGATGGACGATTTTCGCATAGTGAAAATCCACATTCACTTCGAATTTCGAACTTCGAACTTCGAATTCCACATTCTCCCCCACTTCGCACTCTGCATTATTTATTATGCATTTTTAGTTTTGTGTTGTATCGGTGAAATCAGCATCGTATACGTTTTCGCCCTGCTGCGCACCTGCATCTGCACCCGGCTGTCCCTGCGGATTTGCCTGTGCATAAAGCTTGGAGCTGATTTCATAGAACTTCTGCTGAAGTGCCTCGGTAGCACTCTTTATAAGGTCGTTATTATCTCCCTTAAGCGCTTCCTTAACCTTGTCAATTTCAGCCTGAACTGCATCCTTATCAGCCTGCTCTACCTTGTCGCCAAGCTCTGTGAGTGTTTTCTCACTCTGATATACAAGCTGGTCTGCATTGTTACGGATGTCTATAGCTTCCTTACGCTTCTTATCCTCTTCTGCGTACTGCTCTGCTTCCTTTACTGCCTTATCAATATCTTCATCAGAAAGATTTGATGATGCAGTAATTGTAATCTTCTGCTCCTGACCTGTTCCGAGGTCTTTAGCACTTACATTTACGATACCGTTTGCATCTATATCAAATGTAACCTCAATCTGCGGAACTCCACGGGGAGCGGGTGCAATACCTGAAAGCATAAAGTTACCGAGTGTCTTATTGTCTGCTGCCATTTCTCTCTCACCCTGAAGAACGTGAATGTCAACACTTGTCTGATTGTCAGCAGCAGTTGAGAAAATCTGGCTCTTCTTTGTGGGGATTGTTGTATTTCTTTCAATGAGCTTTGTGCAAACACCGCCCATTGTCTCGATACCCAGGGAAAGGGGTGTTACGTCGAGAAGGACAATATCCTTAACGTCTCCTCCAAGAACACCTGCCTGAATTGCCGCACCGAGTGCAACACATTCGTCAGGGTTGATACCCTTGTCAGGAGCTTTGCCGATAAGCTTTTCAACAGCTTCATTAACTGCGGGGATACGGCTTGAACCACCAACCATAAGCACTTTATCAATGTCATTTGTTGTAAGACCTGCATCAGAAAGAGCCTTCTTTGTAGGAATAATTGTACGCTCTACAAGTGATGCTGTAAGCTCATTGAACTTCGCTCTTGAAAGAGTAATATCAAGATGCTTGGGACCTGACGCATCTGCAGTAATGAACGGAAGATTGATTGTGCTTGTTGTAACGCCTGAAAGCTCAATCTTTGCCTTTTCTGCAGCTTCCTTAAGTCTCTGCATAGCCATACGGTCAGTTGAAAGGTCAATGCCGTTTTCCTTCTTGAACTCTGCTACAAGATAATTGATGATAGCATCATCAAAATCGTCACCGCCAAGGCGTGTGTCACCGTTTGTAGCTAAAACCTCAAATACACCGTCACCGATATCAAGGATAGATACGCCAAACGTACCGCCACCGAGGTCATATAACATAACCTTCTGGTCATTTTCCTTATCCATACCGTAAGCGAATGCAGCAGCAGTAGGCTCGTTAATTATACGAAGAACCTCAAGTCCTGCAATTTTTCCTGCATCCTTTGTTGCCTGACGCTGTGCATCAGAGAAATATGCGGGAACTGTAATAACCGCCTGAGAAACTGTTTCGCCAAGGTAGCTTTCTGCATCAGCCTTAAGCTTTGAAAGCACCATTGCGCTGATTTCCGGAGGAGTGTACGCCTTGTCATCTATATTTACCTTGTAATTTGTACCCATTTCTCTCTTAATAGAAATTATTGTTCTGTCAGGATTTGTAACTGCCTGTCTTTTTGCAACCTGACCTACAAGTCTTTCACCTGTTTTTGTAAAAGCTACAACAGAGGGGGTTGTTCTTGCGCCCTCTGCGTTAGCAATAACAGTAGGCTCGCCGCCTTCCATAACTGCAACGCAGGAATTTGTTGTACCTAAGTCAATACCGATAATCTTTGCCATAATATTACCTCCAAATATATTAAAAAAATTTTATACACTATTGTTTAAATTCGAATTTCGTATTTCACATTTAATTTGCCACTTTCACCATACTATGTCTAATTACTCTATCTCCTATGCGATAACCCTTCTGAAATTCTTCAACGATTATATTCTCGCCTTTCTCTTCATCATCTATATGCATTACTGCATTGTGAAGCTCGGGATTAAATTCTTCGCCAACGGCACTAATTTCTTCTACGCCTAATGCGGTGAGCACCTCGTCCATCTGCTTTTTAACCATTGCAACGCCTTCATAAAAAGCATCCTTCTCTTCCGCACTGTCAAGCGCACGCTGGAAATTATCCATTACAGGGAGAAACTTTTCAACAACAACCGCCTTTGCCTCGGGGTAAATGCTCTCTTTCTCCTTAATTGTACGCTTACGGTAGTTATCATATTCGGCAAGCGTACGCATATATTTTTCGTTTACATCCTGCCACTTTTTCTGAAATTCGTTTTCCTCTGCCTGAGGTTTTTCCTCTGCAACAGTTTCCTCTGCAACCTCTTGTGTTATTACTTCCTCCGTTTTAACGGTTTCTTCATTTTTCTTTTCAGAAGCCATTTTAATCATCCTTTCTGTCTTCGCCGTAAAGCATTCTGCCTAAAATTTCGCTTAGCTTTCCATTTATCAGTTCAAGGGAGGAAACCACCCTTGCATAATCCATTCTTTTTGGCCCTATGATACCTATTTTGCCGTGAAGCTTATCGCCCACACTGTAGGACGCCACAACAAGGCTTGTATCACGCATCGCCTCGACACCTGTTTCACTGCCGATTTTGATGCTGATGCTTTCATCCTTGCCCTCACCTGAAAGCCTGAGCATATTTGACACATTTTCACGTCTGTCAATAAATGATAAAAATTCCCTCGCACGGTCAATATTTTCAAACTCGGGATTATTAAGTATATTTGATGCACCACCGATGTACACACGGTTTTCCGCATTGCCGAGACATTCAAGCACGAACTCTATAACAACCTTTAAAAACTCTCCGTACTGCGCCATTGCCTCATATATCAGCATCAGCCTTGCCGCAGTAAAATCATCCGCCGCAAGCCCTGTAAGCTGAGTTGATAAAAACTCCGAAATAGAGTCTATAACCTCGTAATCAATATTATCGCTGACATTTATGTGACGGTTTCTTACAACGCCTGCATCGGTAACAACAACAATCAGCACACTGCCCTTTTCAATCAGCATCATTCGTACATTGCGAAGTCTGCTTTTCTGCGCCGCAGGAAGCTCCACAATCGCAGGGTAATTTGTCACCTTAGAAATAATGTCTGAAATTTCAGAGATTACATTTTCAAGCTGATTGTACTTTCTGTCCATACTGCGCTGAAGACTTGAAATCTCATCCATCGTCAGGCTATAGCGATGCATAAGGGAGTCAACATAAAACCGATATCCCATCTCCGACGGAATTCTGCCTGCAGAGGTGTGCGGCTTATCAAGATAACCCATTTCCTCCAAATCAGCCATTTCGTTACGTATTGTTGCAGCAGAAAGTCCGAGGTCGTGATTTTTTGCGATATTGCGTGAGCCTACGGGCTCCGCCGTCGATATATAGTCTTCTATAATAGCCTGAAGTATTGCCCTTTTTCTGTCTGAAAGCTCCATACGCTCACCCCTTTCCTCGCTGTTAGCACTCATTCTCTCCGAGTGCTAACAATAATGTACCACTACCAAAGGCTATTGTCAAGTATTATTTTACATTTTTTGAATATAAGGAAAAATTTATTCAAAAACCTTTTAAAAACATCAACCCCTACCCCACTCTTTGGGGTGATTCTATGCCATTTTGAGCGCCAAAATGGCGAAAAGCGTCGGGGGATTTCCCCCTACCCGTTTGAAACAATGCCGCCCTGCTGCACTGCCGTTTGCATTGCGTCTGTTTCTGCACAACCCTGCGCCATCGCTTCATCTGCCACCGGCAGCGCTCAGGCTCGGTTCCCCTTTGAAACGACCTCGCAGGGGCG
>JAZORN010000052.1:0-14143 GCA_045656645.1 Clostridia bacterium
TTAAAAAACCGTTTTTGGGGGGCTTCCACCAAATTGGAAAATTTTATTGCTTGACAAACGGGGAATTTAATGATATTATAAAGAGGAAGTAACTAATTAGTTACTTATAAAGGCAGGATGAAGTTTATGAAAAAATCTGAAGACACAAAAAAGCGTATTCTTATTGCTGCAGAGGAAGAATTTGCGCAAAAGGGCTTTTACGGGGCAAGGGTAGATGAAATAGCAGAGTGTGCCGAGGTTAATAAAAGAATGCTCTATGCCTACTTTGGCAATAAGGAAGAGCTTTATAAAACCGTTCTTTTAAATGTTTATAATTCTTTATCACTGGCAGAAGACTCTCTTATTGAAAATGACAAAAATACAGATGCGGCAACTGCCGTGCGGAATGTAATTGGGCTGTATTTTGATTTCTTAAAAAATAATGACAACTTTGTAAGAATGCTGATGTGGGAAAACCTTAATAATGCAAACTGCCTTAAAAGTGCAAAAACACAGAATATTAAAAAGAATATGATTGACTATATTGAAAAGAAAATCTGCGAGGGGAAGATAGAGGGGATTTTTAGTGCTGATGCATCAGCAGAAAGGATTACAACTGCGCTTTTGACATTTGTATTCTCCTATTTTTCAAACAAGCATACCCTTTCACTTGTTCTTGATAAAAATCTTTCATCAGAAAAGGAATTAAATACACACAGAGAATTTGTTTGTGATTTAATCATAAATTATCTTAAAAATTAATTATTAAATATAAATGCATATTTTTTTGTCAAAAAGTAACCAAACAGTTACTTTTTGACAAAAAGAAAAGAGGAGGATTATTATGTGGACAGAAGAAAAGCTCAATGAACTTTTAACAACACCCAGTGACGCACTTATCGAGGATATGAAGAAGATAAAGGGTGACATTATGATTTTGGGTGCAGGTGGCAAAATGGGACCGACGCTTTGTGTGCTTGCAAAAAATGCAGCTAAAAAAGCAGGTGTAGATAAGAGAATTATTGCCGTTTCAAGAGGTAGTGATGAAATTGCAACCAAGCTTATGAAAGATAACGGTATTGAAGTTATTGCAATGGATCTTCTGGATAAGGAAAAGCTTTATTCACTTCCCGAAGTTGAAAACGTAATTTATATGGCAGGTAAGAAATTCGGTACAAACGGTAACGAATGGCAGACATGGGCAATGAACTCCGTGCTTCCTGCTTTTGTGGCAGATAAATTTAAGAAGTCAAACATTGTTGTATTTTCTTCTGGTAATATTTATCCCATCGTTCCTGTTAACGGAGGCGGATGTTCCGAGAAGGACAGACCTCTTCCAAACGGTGAATATGCAATGAGCTGCCTTGCACGTGAGCGTTCATTTGAATATGCGGCACATACATTCGGTACAAAGGTATTTATTTACAGACTTAATTTTGCAGTGGATTTAAGATACGGTGTGCTTTTTGATGTAGCAAATAAAATAATGAAGGGTGAGCCTATCAGTCTTACAACCCCTTGCTTTAACTTCATATGGCAGGGAAGTGCAAATGAAATTGCACTTCGTGGACTTTTACACGCGACTGCCCCCGCTTGTGTTATGAATGTAACGGGACCTGAAACAGTTTCAATTAAAAAGGCGGCAATTGAGCTTGGTCAGTACTTAGGAAAAGAGCCTGTTTTTGAAGGGGAAGAGGGAAATGATGCATATCTTAATGATGCTTCACTCGCAATGGAAACCTTTGGTTATCCGTCAGTAAGTGCAAAAACACTGACAAAATGGCAGGCAGAGTATATTTTAGACGGTGGTAGAACACTTGACAAGCCTACTCACTTTGAAGAACGTAAAGGTAAGTATTAATAGGAGGAAGAATGATGAACAGACACGAAATAGCTCTTGAAAAACTTAAAAAAGGAACTGTAATTCCTGCAACCCCTCTTGCACTTGATGAAAACAGAAATTTAAGTGAAAAAGGTCTTCGTCTTTTGATGAATTATTATCTTAACTGTGGCGTTGGCGGTATTGCAACTGCTGTACATACAACACAGTTTGAAATAAGAAAGCCTGAAATTGCTCTTTTTGAGCCAGTGCTTAAAATTGTTTCAGAGGAAATTGATAAGTTTGAAAAGAAAAATGATACTGTTATTGTAAAAGTTGCAGGCGTTTGCGGCCCGACTGAGCAGGCGGTGAAAGAGGCGGAGCTTGCTAAAAAATACGGTTATGATGCAGTGCTTTTAAGCCCCGGCGGACTTAATGATATGAGTGAAGAATACCTTATCGAGCGTACACAGAAGGTTGCTGCAATTATGCCCGTTATAGGCTTTTATCTGCAGACAGCCGTTGGTGGCAGAGTATTCTCCTACAATTACTGGGAAAAAGTTTGTGCAACAGAGAATGTAGTTGCAATAAAATGTGCATCGTTCCACAGATATACAACATTTGATGTTGTAAGGGCAGCCGCAATGTCAGAAAGAAGTGACGAAATCACTCTTTATACAGGAAATGATGATAATATTGTTATTGATCTTTTAACAAACTACAGCTTTACAAAGGACGGAAAAACCGTTAAAAAAGGCTTTGAAGGCGGTCTTTTGGGGCACTGGTCAGTATGGACAAGAAAAGCAGTTGAAATCTTTGATAAGATTAAGGCAGAAAAGAATAATGAAAAGGTTTCATCGGAGCTTCTTACCCTTGCGGCAGAGGTTACTGATACAAACAGTGCATTCTTTGATACGGCAAACGGCTTTGCAGGATGTATTGCAGGACTTCACGAGGTATTAAGACGTCAGGGCCTTATGGAAAATATTTATTGCCTCAATTCTCAGGAATCTATGTCAGAGGGACAGGTAGAAGAAATAAACAGAATTTATGCAGCATATCCGCACCTTAATGACGATAAATTTATTGCAGACAATATAGAAGAGTGGAAAAAAAGTGCAGGGTGCTAATAAAAAACTGTGCCGATAAAATTATCGGCACAGTTTTTTATGGGCAAAGAGAAAATAGTGCAGAACGGACAAACTGAACCTGAAAGGGTTACCCGAAGGCGTACGTGGGTACGCCGAGAGGTGAAGTTTGTTCGTAGCATAAAGCATTTTATCTTAAAATTCGCTATAGAGCGAATTTTTTCTTTATTAAATTCTGCATAAATCAATTATGCATTTAAATATAAAATTTTATGCTTTATGCGGTCTGTGCATTTTATCATAGCCCATCAATAGTTTTCTTTTCTTACTTCAAAGTACGCCTGCGGATGCTTACATACGGGGCAAAGCTCAGGAGCTTTTTTACCGATTACAAGGTGGCCGCAGTTGCGGCATTCCCACATAGTTTCTTCACTCTTTGCAAATACTGCCTGCATTTCAACGTTGGAAAGAAGCTTGCGGTAACGCTCTTCGTGAGCTTTTTCAATCTTTGCAACCATACGGAACTGAGCTGCAAGCTCTTTAAAGCCTTCTTCTTCGGCTTCGTCTGCAAAGGTTTTGTACATATCAGTCCACTCGTAGTTTTCACCCTCTGCTGCTGCGAGAAGGTTTTCAGGAGTACTGCCAAGAAGCTCGAGAGCCTTGAACCAAAGCTTTGCGTGCTCCTTTTCGTTGTTTGCAGTTTCTTCAAAAATTGCGGCAATCTGCTGATAGCCCTCTTTCTTTGCAACTGATGCAAAGTAGGTATACTTGTTTCTTGCCTGTGATTCGCCTGCAAAAGCTGCAAGCAGGTTCTTTTCGGTTTTTGTTCCTTCAAATTTCATTTTAATACACCTCTCTGTTAGTATTTAATATATATTGAAATTTATTCAATTTCACATATCTCTTTTATTGCTTCCCATATGTCTTCTGCGCCAAGTCCCGTTTCTGCACTGAAGGGCATCATAATGTCATCATCGGTAAGCTCCAGTGTGTAATAAATTTCGTCAAGATGGTCATTAAGCTTTGTTTTTGCGATTTTATCACATTTTGTAGCGATTACAAAGGCAAAACCGTGACGCTCTCTTATATAATTAAGCATTGTTAAGTCATCGCTTGTGGGCTTGTGACGTGCATCGACTAAAAGGGCTGTACAAATAAGCTCTTCGCGGGTGTTAAGATAGGTTTCTATCATATTTCCCCATTTTTTCTTTTCGTCCTTGCTTACTTTTGCATATCCGTATCCCGGCAGGTCAACAAAATTAATTGTATCGTCAATATTGTAAAAATTTATCGTTGCCGTTTTACCCGGTTTTGAGCTTGTTCGTGCAAGCGATTTACGGTTAAGCATTTTATTTATAAAGGAGCTTTTTCCTACATTACTGCGCCCTGCAAATGCAATATCAGGAAAACTTGTATCAGGATACTGCTTTGGAGAAACTGCAGATATAGTAAGCTCAACCTTATGAATATTCATAGCGTACCGTCCTTTCTTTAGAATATTCAGAGGGGGAGGAAATACCACTCTTTTTTTCGGAGTTTTTAAAAAGTAATGCTATTTGGAGCACCTCTCTTGCAGTATTGCAGGGGTAGAAGCTTATTTCCTTTGCAATGTTTTGGGGAATATCTTCAATATCCTTAACATTAGCTACAGGAATAACAATATTTTTAATATTGCATCTGTATGCCCCTAAAACCTTTTCACGAAGACCACCGATAGGAAGAACTCTTCCTGAAAGTGAGATTTCACCCGTCATTGCAACATCACTTCTGACAAGGGTTTTGGAAAGTGCACTTGCAATAGCCGTTGCAACTGTTATTCCCGCACTTGGTCCATCCTTTGGAATAGCACCCTCAGGGAAGTGAATATGAACATCCTTGGTTTTGTAAAACTCTTTTTCTATACCAAGCTCGTCAGAAATGCTCCTGACAAAGGTCATTGCCGCCTGGACGGATTCTTTCATAACATCACCGAGCTTGCCCGTAATCTGCACTTTTCCGCTGCCGTCAAGTGCTACCGCTTCACACTGAAGTACTTCACCGCCCGTCTGTGTCCACGCAAGACCGTTTACAATACCGATTTCAGGCTTTGTTAAAACCAAATCCTCGCTGCATTTTTTTGTGCCGAGAAATTCAGTAAGGTTTTTTTCCGTAACACAAAGCTTTTCTTTTCCGTTTGAAAGAGCTACGACGCATTTTCTGCAGAGCTTTTCTATTTCCTGCTCAAGCTTTCTTACGCCTGCCTCTCTGGTGTATGAAAGGATAATTTCTTTGATAGCCTTGTCTGATATTTTTAAAAGCTTTGATGTAAGAGAGTGTTTTTCAAGCTGCTTTGGAATAAGATGCTTTTTTGCGATATTAAATTTTTCGTCTGCACTGTAGCTTGACAATTCCAGAATTTCAAGTCTGTCAAGAAGCGGAGCGGGAATAGTTGACGTATCATTTGCAGTTGCTATAAAAAGTACCTTGGAAAGGTCAATTCCCATTTCGAGGAAATTGTCACGGAACGCCTTGTTTTGCTCACCATCAAGGATTTCAAGCATTGCAGAGGCGGGGTCGCCTTTATAGTCTGCGCCAATTTTATCTATTTCATCAAGAAGTATCAGCGGATTTGAGGATTTTGCCTGCCTGAGTGCATTGACAATTCTTCCCGGCATTGCACCCACGTAAGTTTTTCTGTGTCCGCGAAGCTCTGCCTCGTCCTTCATTCCGCCAAGACTTATGCGTACATAGTTTCTTCCTGTTGCCTCGGCAATTGATTTTGCAATTGATGTTTTACCTACGCCCGGTGCACCCAAAAGACAAAGAATACTTCCTGACGGGGTTTGTGTGCGGTTTATTACTGCAAGCTGCTCTATGATACGCTCCTTAACCTTTTTCATACCGTAATGGTCACGGTCGAGAATTTTCTGTGCTTTTATAAGAACATTGCACTCTGTTGTATACGTTTCCCACGGTAATTCACAAATAAGCTCCAGATAATGGCGTGTTATATTGCTTTCGGGGGAAGTCGGTTGCATTTTTTCAAGGTTTCTAAGCTCCCGGAGAGCTTTTTCATAAACCTCATTGGGAAGAGGCTTGCTTTCAATAAGATTACGCATCTCATCGATTTCATCAAAGCTATCTTCGCCAAGCTCGCTGCGGATTGCCTTCATCTGCTCCCGAAGGTAATATTCGTGGTTATGCTCGTCCATTTGCTGCTTTACCTTGGAGGCAATAATGCTTTCCACATCAAGGATTTTAAACTCTTTGGTCATTGTGTCAATAAGCTTTAAAAGCCTTTTTTTGACACTGACAGTTTCAAGCAAAATCTGTCTGTCATCATTTGAACGTATAAGATTACTTGCAATAGTATCACAAAATTCTGACGGCTGACCTTCGGGAAGATTTTTCAAAAAACTTTCGGAGGCAAGTTTGGGATTAAGCTCGATATAATCGTTTATAAGAAGATGTATCTGGTTTGCAAATGCTGAATATTCCTCAACAGACAAAGTGCGCAGGGAGGAGGGCTTGTAAGTGACTTCACCCTCGTAAAGACTGTCAGAATAAAATTTCGAAGTGAGCTTTCCACGCTCAACACCCTCAACAAGTATTCTGAAGGCACCGTCAGGCAGTTTTAAAAGCTGCTTTATTTTTGCAATTATTCCGAAATGCGCAATGTCATTTTCCTGCGGCTCTTCAACGGTTTCATCCTTTTGTGCGGCAAGGAAAATAAGTCCGTCTGAAATAAGTGCTTTTTCAACGGCTGCCTTGCTTTTCGGGCGTGCCACATCAAAGTGAAATACTGTTTTTGGAAATATTATAAATCCCCGTATCGGGATAATCGGTAATAGTTCTTTTTTTATTGCCATAAAATTACGTCCTTATTCAATAGTGGAAATATATTTCTGATAATTTTGTGTGTAGGAAATCTTTGTGCTTTCAAGAAGTGCATCAATTTTTTCTCTGTATGCGCTGCTTGCAGCAATTTGAGTAAAGTTTGCTTTGTTTTCATCAATCCACGTTGAGGAGAGGGGATATCTGTAGATAATATGATAGCCGTATGCTGATTTTACAGGCGTTTTTGTATAGGAGTTTTTGTTAAGCGCAAATGCCGCATCCTCAAATTCCTTTACCATTTCACCCTTTGTAAAGGTATATCCGTCCTCGCCCTGACCGGGGTCTGTGCTGTATTCTTTAACAAGGCTGTCAAAGGAACTGCCTTTGCTAAGCTTTGAAATAATGCTTTTTGCAGTAGCCTCATCCTCAACAAGAATATGCTTTACCTTTGCATATTCCTTATCCACAACCTTTAAAAGCTCACTTTCAGAATAGGTCTTTGAAAGGTATTCGCCAATCAGCTTTTCAGAATAGAGATTATAAACGGTATATACGCTCATATATTCTTTTAAATCATTTTCTGAAATGGAGTGTGCTTTAAGAAATTCATTCAGTTTACTATCATTTTCAAACTGTGCCTTAAACTGGTCCCACTGATTATTCTGGGCGCTTTTTACAGCCTTGTCATTTGTAAACCCTTCCTTTTGTGCCGCATTATATACGGTATAGAGTGTGTGGTATGTATCTGTAATATCTTCTGTAAGCACCTTTGCTGCCTTTTGTGAGCCTATTGTCATAGTCTGAAGAGTAGCATCGGGTGAATAGTTATCACACTGATAGGGGAAATAAGCATCATTTACTGCAGTTGCAATATAAAGGTTAAAGAACGAACCCTTTACACCGCTTTTACCTATATTCATCAGTGTTAAGTCTGAAAACTTATTAAGTATTTCATTGTTTACACTGTATGCTTCTGCTGCTTCTGTTTCGGGTGCTTCCTCTTTTTCGGGCATTTCACCTATATAAACACTGTTTGTTTCTCCGTCCCAGAAAACCTCCTGACCAAGTGCGTTTGCAAGAGCACGCACGGGAAGATATGTAGTGCCGTCAGCAATAAAAGGCTCCACAACATTTCCGTTTACATCAGTGGGTGTTATTTCTTCACCGTTAACAATTATTTTAATGTTGTTATATACTGCGGTAATTGTTTTTTCTATGCTCTGCGCAAAGGCTGCAGATGAGCATAATAATACGGCGGTTATAAGGCCTGCAGCATAGCCTGTAAGCTTATCCTTGTTAAACATATGTATCCCTCTTTTTAAAAAAATATATTTTAATCTATAATATCATATCCGAAATAAAAAAGCAATTATTTTAGGAAATATACAGGCAAAAAAACAGAGAATGGCTTAAACCATAATGGTTAAGCCATTCTCGTAGGTAGCAGAGACCGGGACCCTACGGTACGTCTTTATGGGACACGGGATTTTAAGAGGAGAACAGGGGAGTTTATATGAGTTTATATTCTTCCTTTTAAAACCTTCTAATCCCCATCATTTAGGGCGTTTGCGGGTGCTTTGTCAAGAATCCCCGAATATACTTGAAAGAATGTTTTTTGAAAAAGTGTTAGAAAAATGTTAGATGAAACGTAAGTAGTCTGCACGGTGATAAAAATGTTATTGCAATTTTGATGCAAAAAGGATATAATATAATTAGAAAAATTACAAGGAGGGCTGAATATGGTTTACACTATTGATGAGTTGAAAAATATTATTGGCGATATTGCAAAACAATATGGCGTAAAAAAAGTTGCTTTGTTCGGCTCTTATTCTACCGGAGAAGAGACGCCGGATAGTGATGTTGATTTGCTTATTGATAAAGGTGAAATTAAAGGTCTATTTATGTTCAATAGCTTTGTAACTTCAGTTCAGGAAAGATTAAATAAAGATGTTGATGTAATCACCTATAATTCACTTAATCGTTCTTTGATTAAGGACTCTGTAAAAAATGAGGTGGTATTGTATGAACAATAGAGACGAAATAGTACTTAAAAAGATTATACAGTATGCTGATGAAATCGGGATAACGATTGAACGTTTAAACCTCACGCAAGATATTTTTGCAAATGATTTTATCGCAAAAAATGCCATTTCTATGTGTGTTCTTCAGATTGGCGAACTAGTAGGTAAGCTTTCAGATGAATTTAAACTGAAAAATAACAAAATGCCCTGGCGCGAGATAAAAGCAATGAGAAACATTGCTGCACATAATTACGGAGAAATTGATATAGATATACTTTGGGAAACCGCTATCGGTGATATACCAAATCTCAAAGAGTACTGTGAGAAAATTATAAATAATTAAATTCCCTATATGTTAAAGTTAGAAGCCATTACCTTTAGGAGATGTTCCTGAAGGTAATGGCTTCTTATAATATAACATGTATATGACAAGTGGATTAGCTTCACACAAAACCTTTTCTGCTCCAGACTAATTTGAAGCTTTTAATAATGAATTTAGAGTTCACAGTAAAGCTTAGCTATGTTTATGGGTATTTCTTTTATTTCGAATATATATCCAAAGCTGTTTGCATAAATTCTCTGATAACTTTATTAATATATCTCTTCTTTTTATGAAGGATATATACTGTTCTTTTTGCATAATTGCTATCTATATTGTAATATAAAAGCGTATCAGTTGGAGCAACCTCTTTAATCAATGTATCTGTTACAAAACATACACCAAGTCCTGATGCTGCCATATTATACGAAGTCATAAGCTGATCAAAGTAAATAGATGTTTTGGGCTCAAATCCAGCCTCATGACATATTTTAAATCCATGATAATTCATACTGTTTCCTGTTTTCAGCATAAGAAAACTTTCGTTCTTAAAATCTGTTATTTTAATTCTTTTTGTATCACTTGAAAGATGTTTGTCATTTAGTATGTCGTCATTGTTTAGTGAAAACTTTGAAAATTTAGTATTTATATTATAATGTTTTGGGACACCTAAAAGTATAGTTTCGTCAAACAAAGGATATGAAGCTATATTATTTTCATCGAGAGTATAATCTATCAAAAGGTCTATATTTTCATCTATGAGTTCCTGTACAAGTGTTTTGGAATTAGATTCTAAGAGTTCGATATTAATAGAAGGATATTTTTGTGAAAAGGGAACAATGATTTTGGGGAGGACATAAGAGGATATAAAATTTGCACCACTTACAGATATGTTTCCTACCTTTAAGTTTGATACGTCAATTATGTAGTTTTCATAATTTCTTTTTATACTAAATATTTCCTCTATTGCTTCTATATAGGCTCTGCCTTCAAGTGTTAAAGATATGGGAGATGTAGTGCGATCGAAAAGTTGAACATTCAATTCATCTTCAAGTTTTCTTACAGTCGCACTAAGAGCAGGCTGGGAAATGAAAAGATTTTTAGCAGCTTTTGAGAAGCTTTTTTCTTTATAGATTTCATAAATATAATCAGAATATTTAAACATTATTCAACACCTCATAAGAAAAATTTATAGGAAGTATATATACATATATATTTGATTATAATGCAAAGAAATGATATAATCAACAACAAATTTAAAGAATGTTGTTGGAGAATATATTATGTTATCAAAAAATCTTAAAAATGTTTATTCTGATATCCGAGGAGATATTTATTTGCGTGCACTTGAACTTGAAAAAAAGGGAGAAAAAGTTTTAAAATTAAATACCGGAAATCCTGCTGCATTTGGGTTTAAAATGCCCGAGAGTATAAAGAACAGAATAATTACCGATGTAGAAAAGGCTCTTGGATATTGTGATATAAGAGGAATGATGGAAGCAAGAGTAGCTATTAAAGATTACCATATGTCAAAAGGGTTACAAAATATAACTGAAGATGATATATTCATTGGGAATGGAGTAAGTGAAGCAGCATATATGATTATCACTGCTTTAATCGGACCGAATGATGAGGTTCTTGTTCCGTCGCCGTGCTATTCTTTATGGACAAACTTTACATACCTTGCAGGAGGTAAGGTGCGGTTCTATCAATGCGATGAATTAAACGGATGGCAGCCGGATATTGAGAGTATAAAAAAAGAAATTACCTCGAATACAAAAGCAATTGTCCTTATAAATCCAAACAATCCTACTGGGGCGTTGTACTCGAAAGAAATTTTGTCAGAGATAATTGATGTTGCAAGAAAAAATAATCTGACTATTATTTCTGATGAAATATATGACAGGCTGATTTTAGATGAAAAATCTCATATATCTACAGCGGCTCTTACACAAGATGTAACAGTTGTTACGATGAACGGACTTTCAAAATCGCACTGTATATGCGGCCTAAGGTGCGGGTGGCTTTGTATAAGCGGAGAGGAAAGCAAAAAGAAGTTAATAAGGGATGCCCTTATTAAAATCGCATCTGTAAGATTGTGCTCAAACGCTCTTATGCAAATAATAATTCCGGATGCATTGACAGACTCTGGATATACTGCGAATATGATAGGGAAAAAAGGCAGAATTTTTAGGCAGAGAGAAGTTGTTACAGAAGAATTGGACAAAATAGAGGGAATAAGCTATGTGAAAAATTCAGCAGCTTTTTATCTTTTCCCAAGGCTAAATCTTAAAAAATTCGGGCTAAAAAATGATAGGGATTTTGCAGAAAAACTGCTGTTAGAAAAACATATTTTAGTAATTCCGGGAAGTGGGTTTAGTTGTGCAGATAACGAACACTTTAGAATAGTAATGCTTCCTGAAGAAAATGAATTGAGAAATGCAATTAAAAGTATAGGTGAGTTTTTAAGATGAAATATGCAGACTATGCACGGTTGTGTTTCACTTCTTATTGCACAGGGAGTAGATATTAAAAATATTGAACGTATACCATAGAAAATATATATTTGCCAACTACTACAAATAAGAGTATAATTAAGAATATCAATGTATGTCAGGAGGAAATCAAATGACTATTCAGCAATGTAAATATGTTATGAAAATAGCTAAGACGGGTTCGTTCAGCGAAGCAGCGAAACAGCTTTTCATCGCACAATCCTCTCTTTCAATAAGTATAAAACAATTGGAACAAGAGCTTGGAATAAAGATTTTTGAGCGTTCAGGCAATGGTGTATATCTCACGAACGAGGGAGAAGAATTTGTAAGTTATGCTACACATATTTGCGAAAGCCATGACTTTATTGCTGACAGATATTCTAACAGGAATATTCAAAAAAAACTCTACATTGCGACTCAGCATTATGACTTTATTGCTGATATTTTTGGTAATTTCTTAAAAAAGTTTGACTCTGACAGTTATCGTTTTTCTATAAGAGAGATTGAAACATATAATGTTATTAGGGATGTGGAAACGGGGCATTGTGATATTGGAATTATTGCTATTAAAGATGGTGATTACGAAGTGATGAAGCGTTACCTTGGGAACAAGAAATTGACCTTTGAAAAGCTTTTAATTGCATCCCCTCATGTTTTTCTTAGAAAAGGGCATCCCCTGGCAACTTCAAGAAGTCTCACAACTACTGATTTAAAAGAATATCCCTATGTATCATACGAACAAGGTGAGCATAATTCCTCATTTTTTACTGAGGAGCTGATGGACACATCGTATGTGGATAAACATATAGAAATAAGTGACAGAGCTACACTAATGAATGTTCTTATGCTCACAAATGCCTATACAATTGGAACGGGTATTATGCCCTCTGCGCTTAATAAGGGAGATATTATCAGTGTGCCTTTTGAAAGTGAAGAATCATATATTATAGGCTATCTTTTAAATGACGAAAGAAAAATTTCTGAAGTAACGCAGGCTTTTATAGACCAGTTAGAAAATAGAACAAACGGAAAGGAAATATCTAAATGAAAGCTCTTGTAAAAAAATATCCCGAAAGAGGTTTATGGTTTGAAAATGTACCGGAGCCATTGACGGGTTGCAATGACGTAAAGATAAAAATACATAAAACCGCAATATGCGGAACAGATTTACACATTTATAACTGGGATGAATGGTCACAGAAAACTATACAGACACCTCGTGTTATTGGTCATGAGTATGTGGGAGAAATTGTTGAAGTAGGTGAAAATGTTTCAAACTGGAAAATAGGGGATATAGTTTCAGGCGAAGGACATATCGTCTGCGGAAAATGCAGAAACTGTCTCGCAGGAAACGGTCATCTTTGCAAAGAAACTGTAGGCGTCGGAGTAAACCGTGACGGTGCTTTTGCCGAGTTTCTTGTTATTCCTCAGGAAAATGTTCGCAGATGTGAAAAGGATATCCCTGAGGAAATGTATTCAATTTTTGACCCGTTTGGCAATGCAGTACATACGGCGCTTTCATTTGAACTTACAGGGGAAGATGTTCTTATAACCGGTGCAGGACCTATCGGTATTATGGCGGCAGCCGTTTGTAAGCACGTAGGTGCAAGACGTGTTGTTATAACGGATATAAATGATGAAAGGCTTGAGCTTGCCAAAAAGCTTGGAATACAGTACACCGTTAATACTGCAAAGGAAGATTTGTCAGAGATTATGGAAAAGCTTTCGATTAAAGAAGGCTTTGATGTCGGCCTTGAAATGTCAGGCAGTGAAATTGCACTTAATACAATGATTGACCATATGATTCACGGAGGAAAGATAGCACTTCTCGGACTTTTAAAAAGTAACAGTAAGGTGGATTGGTCAAAAATTATATTTAACGGTCTTATTATAAAAGGTATCTACGGAAGAGAAATGCACGAAACCTGGTATAAGATGTCAGCTATGCTTCAGGGTGGTCTTGATATATCAAATATTATTACACACCGTATGGATATTAAAGATTATGAAAAAGGCTTTGAAGCTATGAACAGCGGAAAAAGCGGCAAGGTCATTCTTGACTGGACATCATTAAATTAAGGAAAGGTGAAAACAATGAAAACTGCACTTAAATATTTTAAAGAAACCTGTGAAAATATAGACAAAGAAGGACTTACAAAAAATGAAAAAATTATAACCTCTCCGCAGGGTGCTAAGGTAAGTCTTAACGATGGCAGAGAAGTTATAAATATGTGTGCAAATAACTATCTCGGACTTGCAAATAACCAAGATATAATTGAAGCAGTGAAAGAAAGCTACGCTACATATGGTTACGGACTTTCTTCTGTACGTTTTATTTGCGGAACACAGAAGCTTCACAAAGATTTGGAAGAGAAACTCAGCAAGTTCCTTGGAACCGACGACACAATTTTATATTCATCTTGTTTCGATGCAAATGGTGGTCTTTTTGAAACACTTCTTACAGAAGAAGATGCTGTTATAAGTGACGAACTTAATCACGCAAGTATTATTGACGGTATCAGACTTTGTAAAGCAAAAAGATTCCGTTACAAGAATAACAATATGGAAGATTTACGCAGTAAACTTGAAGAAGCAAAAGACTGCCG
>JAZORN010000053.1:0-19712 GCA_045656645.1 Clostridia bacterium
ATTTATACAGTGTGGGTATTGTTTTTCCGTATTTTCCGCCTTTGAACCGCCGCCTACAAAAAGGAAACACTTAGTTTCCTCTGACGGCTGAAATTGCGAGCCAGCAGAGGAAAATGATGCTCGCAATTTCTCGGTAGTCGACAAAAAACACGGAAAAACGCAGCTTTATCGCTATGATTAGCTTCATATAAAACTAAAGTGCCCAGACGTTTTTAAAATAACGAGACGGCATATTCTGTTTCTGGAGCTTTGTGTTTTCTCTTTCTTTTATGGATATTGCATCAAAAAAAGCTTTCCATAGCTTCTCAATTTCTGCTTCATCGCTGCCTTTTTCAGGAGGAACAAGTCCATCGGCAGAGGAAACGTGCCACCCTTTGGTATCGTAGACGGCACAAACATTATGTGTGACATCGTGGAGAACAAACGGAATTATTTTCAGTCTGTTTATAAAAAAAGGAGTAAGAATGGGCAAAATATTGTTGTTTGGCGCAATCTTTGCATACTGAACGCCCCATTGCATAACTGAAAACCTTGTAAACTGACGAAACTTCTCTGTTTCACGTGAAACATTTTCAGCGAGCTTGAATGCACGTGCGACCGTATCCTCTGAAAGGGCGGAGTTTGTGATACTGCCGTTTTTAAAGCCGAGCATCATATAGTTATATATAACAAGGTCTTTATCGGGTGCATCACTGAGGAAAACATAATAAAGACGTTTAAGACCAAAGCTTCCTATCTTGCGGAAAATTGCATCATATACACGCCTTGCACGGTTTTTATTTGTAGGAACCTCCACATAGCGTGCGTTAAGGGAGAACTGCATTCCCTTGTATATGCAAATTCCGCAGGGAACAATGCGGGAATAAACGGCTGTGTAGATAACGCTTAAAAGTCCGTCAAAGCTGCCATCATATATATAAAATACGTCCTGAGTGTCTAAATTTGCCTGAAAGGACATAATAAATCCCCTCCTGTTGTATTTAAAATTCACCGATTACAGAAGTAAGCTTTTCTGCAGGCGGTGGTAAGAGTGAATCATAACTTGTGAAAAATGAAAGCTGTTGTGCGTTTTGTATGGCGGGAAGCATAGCACTTGAGTGTGTGAGGGCATTATAAATAAAGCCATAGTCCATTTTAAAGGCACTGTACATATATTTCCCGTTGCACGTTATAAAATATGCCGCCCTTTTTAAAACAACACGCAGTTTTTTAAGTGCCTCAAAATCAAGTGAGCGTACCCTGCGTGCAGTAACAATGCGCTTTGCGCACGTTACCCCTATCCCCGGAACTCTTAAAAGCATTTCATAGGGTGCACGGTTTATTTCTACGGGGAAAAGATGTAAGTTTTTCATTGCCCAGTTACTTTTAGGATCTAAAAGCGGGTCTAATGAGGTATTTTCATCGAGAATTTCGTCTGCCCCAAAGCCGTAAAAGCGTAAAAGCCAGTCCGCCTGATAAAGGCGATGTTCCCTAAGTAGCGGCGGATTTATATCCTTTGGAAGTGCAGGGTGATTTCCTACGGGTATATATGCGGAAAAATAAACCCTTTTAAGAGAATACTTCTTATACAAAGCCTCTGTCAGGGAAAGTATCTTATAATCACTGTCATTTGTTGCACCTATTATCATTTGTGTGCTTTGACCACCGGGGACAAAATGAAGCTTGTTTTTTACACTAAGGGAGCTTTCCTTAACCTCGGTAATAGTATCTTTAATAAATTTCATCGGGGTAAGGACAGACTGGCGTGTTTTCTGCGGTGCAAGGAGTTTTAAACCTGCCTCGCTGGGAAGCTCTATATTAACACTCATTCTGTCGGCAAGAAAGCCTATTTCACGAAGAAGCGCCTGCGATGCCCCCGGAATTCCCTTTACGTGAATATAGCCGTTAAATTTATAGTTATACCGCAAAAGCTTAAGTGTTTTTAAAATAAGCTCTGCCGTGTAATCAGGAGATTTTATTATACCACTGCTTAAAAAAAGCCCTTCGATATAGTTTCTTCTGTAAAAGTCAATACAAAGGCCCGCAAGCTCCTCGGGAGTAAAGCTTGCACGGGGGATATCATTTGAAACACGGTTCTGGCAATATTTGCAGTCATTAATACAGTAGTTTGTAAATAAGACCTTTAAAAGAGAAATACATCTGCCGTCTTTGCTGAAAGCATGGCAGCAGCCTGCCTGCGTAGGTGCACCGATACCTCCGTAATTAAAGCTACGCTCACTGCCGCTTGATGAGCAGGAGGCATCATACTTTGCACTGTCTGCAAGAATTTTTAATTTTTCCAGTAATTCCACACAAAACACCCTCTTTAGTTAAGAGTATACCACATAAAAAAACAAAATGCAAACATTTGTTCGCATTTTGTTGAGGAAATATCAGGAAATTATAATGTTTTTTGTGGAGAGAAGAAAAGAATTTTCAGAAAAACCGTAGTTATAGGGGCAAGAACAAGACCTAAAACACCAAAAAGCTTCATTCCAACGTATATTGAAAAAATGGTAACGAGAGGATGAATGCCGAGCTTTTTACCGACAATTTTAGGTTCGCACAGTTGACGGGCAAGAAGTGCTGTTCCGTATAAAATCAAAATTCCCCACGCTAAAGACGTTTTTCCGGCTAAAAAATTAAAAAGAGCCATTGGAATAAGGATTGCCCCCGTGCCGAAAACGGGGACGGCATCGACAAGCGCAGTAATGAAGGCAAGGGTAAAGGAATAATTTATTTTAAGCATTAAAAATCCGCAAAGAAGAATAATAAAAATAATTCCTTCAATGATAAGCTGAGCCTTAATAAAAGCGGCGGCGGCATTAAAAAAGGTGTTTTTTGCCTTTAAAAAGAAATTACACACCTTTTCTCCGAAGAAATTGCGTATGAGATTAAATATTGAGTCGCCCTCTTTAAGCAGGAAAAAGGTTGTAAAAACTGTTGTAAAAACGCCTAAAAGAATAGCAGGAATATTTTTTGCGGCACTGAGAACTCCAATGCCCAAATCAGAAAGCATCTTTCCAAGCTGTTTTTGAAGAGCCTCAGAAAAAGAATAGAGAACCTTAGATGCATTTTGTCCGCCCTGCAGAGAAAAGGAAAAATCCTGCGCACGTGTAAAAAGCCTTTGCGACGCCCTTGAAACCGATGATGCATAGGAATTATATATTGCTGAAGAATTTTCGCTGAGAGAGCGAAGCTCCGCCCATAGTTTAACCGAAAGAAAACGAATGACAAGGAAAATAACAAAGGATATTAAAAAAAGCGATAAAAAGGAAGAAACCGAGGATGGAATTTTACGCCGTGACAGAGCTTTATTTAGCGGATTTGCGGCAAGGTAGAGAAAAAATGCGGCAATAAACGGCCACAAAAGCTTAAGAACATACGGAACAGAAAGAAGAATAAGCGATAAAGGAATTAAAAATATTATAAAATCAACGCATAAAGAACGAAGAAGCTTTAGCGAAATTAACTTCAATAAAATTCCCTCCAAAAAGAAATAGAGGATGTAAAAAAGTTCAGACCGCAAAAAGGCGATAATAATATAAAATTCAGGTGTTTATAATTAAAAACATCTTATTTTGGTTGAAAAATCTCACTTTGTTCGAATTTTCTAAATTTTCAAGCCTTTTTGCTACAAACAAACTTCACCTCTCGACGTACCCACGTACGCCTTCGGGTAACCCAATAAAGTCCATTTATGGACTTTATTGGCTCAGTTTGTCTGTTCTGAAGCATTTTTCCTATCCCTAAAAATAGTGGGTGTAAAAAAACGAGTTTTTTACACCCACTATTATATTCATTAAATGAAATTTTATTAGTATTCAAGAAAACGCTTCATAATAGTATAACCGACGTCAATCTTTTCACCGTATTTACGTGCAAATTCTTCTGTAAAACGGTAATCGTTTGCACGATTATCACCTTTTTTATAAATCACACACGGAACAGGCTCTCTATCGTGGGTTTTCGTTGAAACGGGTGTAGGATGGTCGGGCATAACCATAAATGCATAATCCTCGCCCGCTTCTTCAAGACGGCTTCTTATATAGCCGATAACCTTTTCATCAATAAGCTCAAGACTGCGTGTTTTTCCGATAGGATCGCCCTGATGGCCGCATTCGTCAGGTGCCTCCAGATGCACATAAACAAGGTCTGCGTTATCTTTTAAAAGGGCATCTGCGGCAGCCTTTGCCTTGCCGTCAAAATTGGTGTGGATATTTCCCGTTGCACCCTCGACATCAATGCTGTTCATGCCTGCTAAAATAGCAATTCCTTTTATAAGGTCAACGGCACTTACAACTGCACCTTTTTTATTATAAAGCTCTTCAAATAAATCAAGTGCAGGACGTGTGCCCTCACCCCATATCCACATTGATGTAGCGGGGTTTTTGCCCTCTGCAATACGCTTTTGATTAATAGGATGGTTTTTAAGAATTTCCTCACTCTTTTTCATAAGGTCATAAATTCTTTCGTCAGAGGGAAGATAATCACGTATTTTTCTGTCGGATATATCGTGTGGTGGTGTCAGGGTAAACTTTGAAGGTGCATCTGTCCACACGAAAAGGTGGCGGTAGCTTACCCCTCCGTAAAAATGAATATCGCCGCCGCCAAGAGCTTTTTCAATATCTGCCATCAATGCGCGGCTTTCCTCGGTGGAAATTTCGCCTGCTGAATAATCAAGCATCGTTTTTTCACTGTAATTCTCCTCGTCTGAAAGAGTAACGAGGTTTGCACGGAACGTAGTCTGATTATCCTCGATATTTACACCGATACTTGCCGCCTCAAGCGGGGAACGGCCTGTATAACAGTTTAAGGGATTATAGCCCATAACACTGAGATTTGCAACATCACTGCCGGGCTTCATACCGTCAGGAACTGTTTTTACAAGGTAGAGAGAGCCGTTTTTTGCAAAATCATCCATATTGGGCGTATTGCTCTTTTCAAGGGGTGTAAGATTGCCAAGCTCTGCAATAGGGATATCTGCACAGCCGTCTGTAAGAATAATTACATATTTCATAAAATCAAAACCTTTCTTCTGTTTGATTATAACAAGGAATGCCTGTTTTTTCAAGAATAAACAAGAAAAAATGAATAAATTTTCATAAAAAGATAACCTTAATTTTAAGAGGTGGTTTAAATGCTTGAAATATTAAAAAAACGCAGGCAGTACATTTTACTTTCCGCATTGCTTTGCCTTGTGACAGCATTTGGTCTTGTGCAGTATAAGAGAGCAAGAGAGCTTAGCTATGCAAGAGAAATTGAATTTAACAGAGTTTTTACAGAGCTTACGGAGTATGTTGATGACCTTGAAATTTCGCTTTTAAAGGGTCAGGTTATATCAAATCCCCAGCAGATGGCAAAGCTTGCAGGGGATTTATACGGACAATCAAGCGGTGCAAAGGCAAATTTAGCTTTACTTCCTCTTGACGGACATCAGCTTGAAAAAACGTCGGAGTTTTTGTCGCAGGTCGGAGAATATGCCAATTCAATTTCAGCAAAGATGCTCAGAGGCGAAAAAATGAGCGATAAAGAAATAAAAACAATGAGTGAGCTGAGAGAATACGCCAATACTCTTAAAAGCGGTCTTGACGAAATGCTTATGGGTGTAAATGAGGGCAGAATATCCCTTTCAGATTCTTCGTCAAAAATAAGTCGTCTTATGGGCGGTGGAAAGGTAGCAATGGCGAGCGAGCTTGCCTCACTTGAGGAAGAGTTTCACAGCTACCCCTCACTGATATATGACGGCCCGTTTTCACAGCATCTGACACTTAAAGAAGCTGTGCTGACAAAGGGAAAGGCACAGATAACAAAGAAGCAGGCAATAAATTACGCAAAAAAATTTACAGACAGGCAGGAAGTAACGGTTTCTGAAATCGGCGGAAAATTACCTGCGTACAGTATAAAAAGCAAAGACCGTGTTATAGAATATACGAAAAACGGCGGAATACTTCTTCTTTTAATGCGTGACAGAAATATTGATGAAGAAACAATTTCGCTTGAAGATGCAAAGGTAAAGGCGGAGCTTTTCCTGCGTGATAACGGCTTCCTTGATATGCGGGAGAGCTATTATGAAAAACGTGATGGAAGCATTGTTATAAACTACGCCTATGAGCAGGACGGTTATGTTGTATTTCCTGATCTGGTAAAGGTCAAGGTTGCACTTGACAACGGTGAGGTAATAGGCTTTGAAAGCCGTGGATATATAATGAACCATACTGTGCGCCAGATTCCCTCCCCGAAAATAAGTGAGGAAAAAGCCCTTGAAAACGTAAGTGCGGGACTTAAAATAAAAGGTGTGACAACTGCAATAATACCCCTTGAGGACGGCAGTGAGGCGTGCTGTTATCAGATAAAGGGTATTGTTTCGGGCAAGCATTTTTTGACGTATGTAAATACACAGACGGGCTATACAGAGGATGTACAGATCCTGCTTGAAACAGAGGGCGGAACGCTCGCAGTATAAAAAAGAACAGAGAGAAATTTTCTCTCTGTTCTTTTTTATACATAAAATAAATCCTTATAAGGGGTTTGTTAAGGGGGTGTCCCCTTGACAATATGAATCGTTAAAACCGGGGGCGTGTACCTCGGTTTTAACTCCTTACAAGGGCTGGTGCGGTGAGCACCGCGCGAGCGAAAGCCCTTACCTCGAAAGAGAATGTTTTGCTTGCAAAACTTCTTTTTCGAAAGGCTGACCTTGTCAGCCGGTTATAAGACTTTGCCTAAGAATTCTTTAAGTCTGGGATGTGTTGGATTATCGAAAATCTCCTGAGGTGTGCCCTTTGCGGCAACCTTTCCGTCATCCATAAATATTACGGTATCTGCAACCTCACGTGCAAATCCCATTTCGTGTGTTACCACAACCATTGTCATTCCGTCTGCGGCAAGCTCCTTCATAACATCAAGAACCTCGCCTACCATTTCGGGGTCAAGTGCACTTGTAGGCTCGTCAAAAAGCATTACCTCAGGGTTCATTGCAAGAGCACGCACAATAGCTATTCTCTGCTTCTGACCGCCTGAAAGCTGTTGAGGGTAAGCATCTGCCTTATCAGAAAGACCGACCCGGCAAAGAAGCTCCATTGCCTTTTTATCTGCCTCGTCCTTAGTCATTTTTCCAAGCTTTACCGGGGCAAGGGTGATATTCTGCTTAATTGTAAGGTGCGGAAAAAGGTTAAAGTGCTGAAACACCATACCGATATTCTGACGAACCTTATTAATATCGCATTTAGGAGAAGTGATTTCCTCCCCATTAAAGAAAATCTGACCTTCAGTAGGATTTTCAAGAAGATTAAGGCATCTTAAAAACGTACTTTTACCACTGCCTGAGGGACCGATTACAACAACCTGCTCCCCTTTGCGGATATTTTCGTCAATTCCTTTAAGAACGTGAATTTCATTGTTTTCACCAAAGTTTTTCTCGAGATTTTTAACGGTTATCACTCTTACGCAGCCTCCTTTCAAGCTTGTTTACAAGCTGTGTAAAGAAAATGACCATAACAAGATAAATTCCTGCAACTGCAAAAAGCGGCATAAAGGTTTCATACGTAGCACCACGAATAATATCGCCGCCCTTGGTAAGGTCCTGTATAGCCACGTAGCCTGCAACGGACGTTTCCTTAAGAAGAACTATAAATTCATTGGCGAGGGTGGGAAGAACACTTTTAAAAGCCTGCGGGAAAATAATGTATGCCATAGTTTTTATATATCCGAAGCCAAGACTTCTGCCCGCCTCAAACTGACCGTTATCAATGCTCATAATACCGCTACGGAAAATTTCGGCAACATATGCACCTGAATTTATACCAAAAGCCGTAACCGCAATTAAAATGCCGTTACTTGAGCTTGCAAAAATTATGTAGTACATAATCATAAGCTGTACAACAACGGGTGTTCCGCGTATAACAGTAAGATAAATGTTGCATATAAAATTTAAAATACAAAGCACGCTTTTACCAAAGCTTTTACGCATGCGCTTGTGATTTTGTTCATATGTGCTGCGGATGATTGCAACGATAATACCGATTGCAATACCCATCAGGCACGAAAAAAGCGTTATTTTAAGTGTTGCCAACAAGCCGTCGGTAATAAACGTCCATCTGTTTTTTGTAATAAAGCATTTAATAAAATCGGACTTAAGTCCGGCAAAAAACTCTGCCATATATGTCACAGCCTTTCCTGAAAATGTAATGGGCTGCGATAAAATGCACAGACCGCATAAAGCATAAACTTTGGAATGGTACCCAAAGAAAACAAGCTGAAAAACTAAAATCAAATCTAAGGTAAAATTCGTCGAAGAACGAATTTTAAGATTAAAATGCTTTATGCTACGAACAAACTTCACCTCTCGCAGTATCTATATACAGCTTCGGGTTCAGTTTGTCCGTTCTGCACTATTTTCTCTTCGCCCAAATGAAAGGACTGTGACAAATCTGTGCATTTTGTCACAGTCCTTTCATTCTAAACTGTATTATTATTCAGCGCTGATATATTTGTCAACTATCTTCTGAAGAGTTCCGTCCTCTGTGAGCTCTTTAAGAGCCTTGTTGATAGAGTCAAGAAGCTCTGTATTTTCCTTTGAAACTGCGATAGCATACTGCTCTTCAGCATAAGCTGTATCAAGGATTACAAGATTGTCGCTTTCAGCAACGAATGCCTTTGCAGGCTCGTTATCGATGATAACGCAGTCAACCTTACCTATCTTAAGAGCCTCAACAGCGTCAGCACCCTTGTTGAAACGGGAAACCTTTCCAAGTCCCTCATCCTCGATATCCCAGGTTGAGTAAAGGTCGCCTGTTGTACCTGTCTGTACACCGATTGTGTAGTTCTTGTCACCGAAAAGGTCGTCAACAGTCTTGATTTCAGAATCCTTGTTAACAATAACAACCTGAACACCTGTTGCATAGCTGTCAGAGAAGTTAACCTCTTCAAGTCTTTCATCTGTAACTGTCATACCTGCCATACCCATATCATACTTACCTGCTACAATAGCGGGGATGATAGAGTCAAATGCAGTGTCTACAATCTCAAGCTCCATACCGAGCTTTTCTGCGATAACGCCTGCGATTTCAGCATCAATACCTACAACCTTTTCACCCTCATAAAATTCGTAAGGGGGGAACTCTGCATTTGTAGCCATTGTAAGAGTATTTGTTTCTTTCTTATCTTCGCCGCATGCAGCAAACACAAATACACAAAGAGCTAATGCAAGAACAAGAGAAATAATCTTTTTCATAATATGTAACCTCCAAAAATTTTTTAACCTATAAAAGGTTTGATTAACAATAACATTATAAGTTCATATGAATAAATTTGCAAGTCTTTTTTGTAAATATACTTATTTTTTAAGCTTCAGTGTCTTCTCATATGCTTTTATAACGGCATTCATTGCACTTGCGCGAAGTCCGCCTTCCTCAAGGGCACGAACTCCTTCAATAGTTGTTCCGCCCGGTGAGCACACGGCATCCTTAAGCACGCCCGGATGTGCCCCTGTTTCTATTACCATCTGCGCTGCACCCTTTAGTGTCTGTGCCGCATAAAGAAGTGCCTTATCCCTTGGTAATCCGCAGTCAACACCGCCGTCAGCAAGAGCTTCTGTAAATAAATATGCAAATGCAGGTCCGCAGCCTGAAACGGCACTTGCCGCATCAATAAGCTTTTCGGGAATTTTATCAATAATACCTGCGCAGGAAAAAATGCTCTCAAATTCTTTTTCCTCGTCATCGGTAATTGCATCATAAGGGGTATAAAGAATAACCCCCTCCCCTATCGCACAGGGTGTATTTGGCATTATACGGATAACACGGCATTCAAAACCGAGCATGCTTCGTATTGCATCAGTAGAAATTCCTGCCGCCATTGAAACAACTGTAAACTTATCTGTACGGTTTTTAAGAATATCTGATATTTCTGAAATTGTTTTATCAATTACCTGCGGTTTTACACCGAGAAAAATATGAGAACAGTTTTTTGCAATCTCTTCGTTTGAAGAGGTGTGTGCCCCGATTTTTTTGCAAAGGGCATCCGCCTTCTGGGAAAAGAAATCAGATGCATAAATATTTTCACCGCCAATAGCCTTTGCCGCTGCCCGGCAAAGAGCACCGCCCATATTTCCGCAACCGATAAATCCTGCAGTTATCATAAAATCAGTCCTTTCTTTATAATAAAGTTCGAAATTCGAAGTGCGAAATGCGAAATGAAGGTTGCTTTTTGCTATGACAAAAAGCTTTATTATGTGTTAACGTTTTGTATTCACCTGATGTGTCCGTTTCCTTTTATTATATACTTATAGGTAGTAAGCTCGCTAAGCCCCATCGGTCCTCTTGCGTGGAGCTTTTGTGTGGAAATACCCATTTCACAGCCAAGACCAAATTCACCACCGTCGGTAAAACGTGTTGATGCATTTACATAAACGGCACTGCTGTCTACTGCGGCAGTGAAAAGACGAGCGTTTTCCTCTGTTTTTGTTATAATACATTCGCTGTGTCCCGTAGAATGTTTTCCTATATGGGTAATTGCCTCGTTAATATTCTCTGCAACACTTACGGCAAGGATATAGTCGAGAAATTCTGTGTCAAAATCATTCTCCCCTGCTTTTACACCGCCGATAATTTCATAGGAAAACTCGTCACATCTTAATTCTACTGCGTTTTCGGGGCGGTTTGTGACAAGCCGCTCTTTTACAAGCGGAAGAAAGTCCTTTGCAATATTTTTGTGCACGATAAGGCTTTCTAAAGCATTGCACACGGATGGACGGCTCGTTTTTGCGTTTTCAATTATATCAAGTGCCATAGAAAAATCAGCACTTTCATCAACAAAAATGTGGCATATTCCCGTGCCCGTCTGTATGCACGGAACCTTAGCGTTTTCAAGGCATGCGTTTATAAGACCTGCGCCGCCTCTCGGAATTAAAAGGTCAACGTAGCCTACTGCCTGCATAAGCTCTGTTGCGCTTGCCCTTGTAGTGTCTTCTATAAGGTTAATAAGATTTTCAGAAAGATTACACTGTAAAAGTGCTTTCCTGAGGGCATTTACAATAGCTTTTGCACTTTTGTGTGCCTCTTTACCGACACGAAGAACAGACACATTACCGCTTTTAAGTGAAAGTGCGGCAGCATCACTCGTAACATTGGGGCGGCTCTCATAAATAATGGCGGTAACACCGATGGGCACTGCCACCTTTTCTATTAAAAGTCCGTCAGGGCGTTCATATGAAGAAATAACCTTTCCCACCGGGTCAGGAAGAGCTGCCACATCACGTATTCCCTGCGCCATTTGTGTTATTCTTTCCTTTGAAAGTGTGAGGCGGTCTATCATAACGTCAGAGATTATTCCTCTGGAATTCTGAACGTCAATAGCGTTGGAGGCAAGAATTTCATCACAATCCTCCAAAAGGGCATCAGCCATTTTTAAAAGAACGGTGTTTTTTTGCTCTGTATCAAGAAGCATTGCCTGCGCCTTTGCACTGCGTGCATTTTCAAGAATTTGTGTTGTAGTCATTTTAATTATTCCTTCCTATGAACCTTGTTCCTATTGCCTTGCCGTCAAGAATATCATAAAGAATGGCAGGTGATGAGCCATTTGCAATAATCATATCTATGCCACTGTGCAGACAGATTTGTGCGGCATGAAGCTTTGTTGCCATTCCGCCGGTACCAAGCTCTGACCCTCTGCCTCCTGCGAGGGCGAGGATTTCTGGTGTGATTTCACGAACCTCTTCTATAAGAACGGCGTTTTTATCTGTATGCGGGTCTGCAGTATACAGACCGTCTATATCTGAAAGAAGGACGAGCAAATCTGCCTTACAACTCTGCGCAACAAGTGCGCTTAGTGTATCATTGTCGCCTACGGAAATTTCCTCTGTTGCGACGGTATCGTTTTCGTTAATAACGGGAAGTGCGCCAAGTTCAATAAGTCTTTGTACAGTATTGCGGAAGTTCTCGCCACGGCACGTATCTTCAATATCGGGTGCAGTAACAAGAAGCTGTGCAACAGTATGGTTATATTCTGAAAAAAGCTTATCATAAGTATACATAAGCTCACACTGACCTACTGCGGCGGCGGCCTGCTTTGTAGGCATATCTGATGGTCTGCTTCCAAGAGAAAGCTTGCCCACACCCATTCCTATCGCACCTGAAGAGACAAGAATAATTTCATTTCCTGCGTTTTTAAGGTCGCTTAAAACCTTGCAAAGCTCCTCCACGTGGCGTATATTAAGGTGTCCCGTGCTGTGTGCCAGCGTTGATGTACCTACCTTTACTGCAATACGCATTTATATCAATCCTTTCAACTCGTGTAAAATACTGTTCATCTGTTCAAGGGTAACAGCGGTATTTATTTTGTTTCTGAGCGATGCCGCACCGCTAAGCCCTTTTATATACCAGGAGGCGTGCTTTCGTGCCTCCCTTATGCCGATATATTCGCCTTTAAGCTTACACAAAAGCGTAATATGCTCCATTGCAAGGGAAATTTTCTCCTTTGGTGACGGAACGGTTGTAACGTGGCCGTCTTTAAAAAGCTCATTTATCTGTGAAAAAATCCACGGGTTTCCCTGCGCCCCCCTGCCTACCATTACTGCGGCGGCACCCGTCCGGGCAAGCATATCGCGTGCACTTTCCGCCGTGAAAATATCGCCGTTTGCAATAACGGGGATAGAAACATTTTTACAAACCTCTGCAATAAGGCTTCTATCAGCAGTGCCACTGTAAAACTGCTCCCTCGTCCTTGCGTGCACTGTTATTGCGGCAGCACCGCACCTCTGGGAAATGCGTGCAAGCTCCACTGCGTTTATGTGGCTTTCGTCCCACCCGCTGCGCATTTTTACGGTTACGGGCTTAGTCGCCTTTTTGCAGACTGTGTCAATGATTTTTTCTGCAAGGTTTAAATCCTTCATAAGTGCACTCCCCTCACCGTTGCCGGTAATTTTAGGGGCAGGGCAGCCCATATTTATATCTGTAAAAAGTCCGTGCTTTTCAGCCTCGGTGACAACCTCGCCCATAACATAGGCGTCACTGCCGAAAAGCTGAACTGCCGTCGGCAAATCCTTTGTTTCTATAAGGGCGGCCGTCTTTTTATCCTCAAAGGAAAGTGCCTTTGCACTAATCATTTCCGTATATGAAAGACCTGCACCATATTGGTCGCAGATTATGCGGAAAGCAAGGTCTGTAACTCCTGCCATAGGGGCAAGAAAGACATTGTTTTTTAAGGTTACGTTTCCTATATTCATCATACATCAAGCGACATATCGCCATATGAAATGAATTTATGTTTGCGCATAAATTCAGAAACGCAAAGAGAAATTATAGCGGGAAGAACAAAATAAATCGTTATATTATAAGTAAGAGCAGTTGCAAAGGGCACTTTGTCAATCATAGTGCGGAAAGACATAATCGGTCCTATAAGACCTGCCGTTCCCATACCTGAGCCTGTTGCATTGCTTGTCATTTTAAATACCATTGTGGAAAGAGGTCCTAAAACTGCACTCGACACAATAGCGGGTACCCATATGAGCGGCTTTCTGACAATATTGGGAATTTGAAGCATACTTGTGCCAAGTCCCTGCGCTAAAAGACCGCCAAGCTTATTTTCACGGTAGCTTGCCACTGCAAAGCCAATCATATTTGCACAGCAGCCAACTGTTGCCGCACCTGCCGCAAGTCCGTCAAGACCGAGCACAATACCGATTGCAGCAGAGCTTATCGGAAGAGTAAGGAACATTCCCATCAGAACACTTACAACTATTCCCATAAGGAAAGGCTGCTGCTGTGTTCCCCAGTTTACGAGAGAGCCGAGGTATGTCATAAAGGATGAAATGGGAGGTCCTACAAAAATTCCTGCAATGCTTCCCGCAATTATACTTACAAGAGGTGTTATAAGGATGTCCACCTTTGTTTTTCCGCTTACAAGGTGTCCTGCAAGAATACCTACATATGCGGCAATAAATGCACCGAGAGGCTCGCCGGGAGGGGTGATTGTAAATACTCCGTCGACAAGTACTGAGCCTGCAATAATTTTTCCTGCGTATGCACCTATCATACCATTTGTAGCGGCACTTAAAACAACAAGGGGTGATTCCTTGAATTTATATGCAACACCGCATCCGATACCTGCACCTGTAAGAAGTGATGCAAATTTGCCTGCTGTAAAGAGCAGGTTTCCAAATGAGCCGCCCACAAAAAGCGTGCCGATTTGTGAAAGAATAGTACCTACAATAAGTGTTGCGAAAAGACCAAGCGCCATTCCGCTAAGTCCGTCAATAAAGATGTGATTAAGTACCGATTTAATGGTTTTCAAAATAATTACCCCCATATAAAGATATCTTTTGTTTCTACATATTATATATAAAATAAAGTCGTTATTCAAGCAAAAATAAGATAAAACCAAAAAAAACTATTGAATTTTGATAAATTTATGCTACAATGTAAGTATAATTCACGTAAAAGAGGTGTAAACTAATGGCTTATATTATTAACGATGATTGCATCGGTTGCGGTGCATGTGCAGGCGAGTGCCCCTGTGAATGTATTTCAGAGGCAGACGGCAAGTACGTAATCGACGCAGACGCTTGTGTAGAGTGCGGTGCATGTGCAGGTGTATGTCCTGTAGCTGCTCCCAATCCTGCTGAGTAATTAAAAAAACAAGTCAAAAGCCGCCACAAGGGCGGCTTTTGCTTTAGAAACAGGGTATGTATATGGTTTACGAATATGAAAAGGTTGAAGATTTAAACCTTAAAGGATATAAGGTAATTCAGGATAAAAGCGGTTTTTGTTTCGGGAGTGACGCAGTGCTTCTTTCAAGATTTGCAAAGCCCAAAAAGGGTGCAAGGGTACTTGATTTATGCACGGGAACGGGTATTATCCCCGTCCTTTTGTGGGGACTTAATGAGCTTTCGGGGATTGATGCCGTTGAAATCGTGCCCGAGGTTGCTGATATGGCGCAGCGAACAATGGAGCTTAATAACCTCTCTGACAAAATCAGGGTGCAGTGCGCAGATTTAAAGGATGTACTTAAAATATACGGCAGACGCTCCTTTGACGCAGTTACGTGTAATCCGCCGTATATGAACGCAGGCGGAGGAATAGTAAATCCAAAGGACCGCCTTGCACTTGCAAGACATGAAATAGCGTGCAGTCTGGACGATGTGGTAAAAGCCGCAAGAGATGTCTTAAAGCCCTGCGGAAAGCTTTTTATGGTACACCGTGCAGACAGAATGTGCGACGTTATAACTACAATGCGTAAATACCGTATTGAGCCAAAGAGAATGAGGATTGTTTATCCGTCAGAAAACAAGGCGGCATCGCTTATTCTTGTAGAGGGGGCAGAGGGCGGAAAGCCTCAGCTTAAAATGGAAAGCGCAGTATTTATGTATGATAATGAGGGAAACTATTTACAGTCACTGGAGAAAGGGCAGTTATTATGAGCGGAAAACTGTATTTATGTGCAACGCCTATAGGAAATTTAGGCGATATTACTTACAGATGTGTTGAGGTTTTAAAAAGTGTTGATATGATAGCCGCAGAGGATACAAGAAGAACTCTCGGTCTTTTAAATCATCTCGGCATAGAAAAACCGATGACAAGCTATTTTGAACATAACAGACGTGAAAAGGGCGAATATCTGATAAGCCTGATGAAAGAGGGCAAAAATATCGCACTTGTAAGCGACGCAGGAACCCCTGCGATAAGCGACCCCGGGGAGGACCTTGTGGCACTTTGCGCCGAAAATGATGTGTGCGTTGTTCCCGTTCCCGGTGCAGTTGCGGGAATAAATGCACTGATTTCAAGCGGTCTGCCTACGGGAAGATTTACGTTTGAGGGATTTCTTACCGTAAATAAAAGGGGCAGAAACGAAATGCTCAAATCCCTTGAAAACGAAGAGCGGACAATGATTTTTTATGAAGCACCGCATAAGCTTAAGACAACGCTTAAGGATATGTATGCTTCATTTGGAGAAAGGCGTATCTGCCTTTGCCGTGAAATAACAAAAATCCATGAGGAATTTTTCCGCACAACGCTGAGCGAAGCAATAGCGCATTATGAGGAAAATCCGCCGAGAGGGGAATTTGTCCTTGTAGTAGAGGGAAAGAGCCGCACACAGATAGAGGATGAAAAAAAGGGCGAATGGGAAAACATTTCCATAAGAGAGCACGTGGATATGTATATAAAAAAAGGAATGGATGAAAAAGAAGCCATTAAGGCTGCGGCAAAGGACCGCAGTGTGCCCAAGCGTGACGTGTATAACGAATATAAAAGATAATGAAAAATTTTGTTGACAAAAGCCATCTGCAGTGGTATTATATCTAAAGACAAATGTACGCAGGTGGTGGACATATGGATGAAAGGAAGCTTGTAATTGCCGATTTATCGGTACTTCCGCCGGTTTATCACAAGGTGCTTAAGGTAAAGGAACTGCTTGACAGCGGTAAAGCTGAATCGGTTAATGAGGCGGCAAAGCTGGCAAACGTATCACGAAGTGCGTATTATAAATATAAGGACTATGTGTTCCCGTTTAATCAGATGCAGGGAATACTTACGCTCCTTATTGCAGTGATTGACCTTAAAGGGGTGCTTAGTGATGTGCTTGCGGTGATGAGTGATGCAGGCTGTAATATTCTTACGATAAATCAGAATGTGCCGGTAAACGGTGTGGCAAATATCACCGTTACACTTCAGACGGAAAATATGCGCCTGAGTACAGACCGGCTTATAACGGGGATTAACAGTGTACGTGGTGTGCGTAAGGTTAATATCCTCGCAAAGCAGTAAAAAAGGAAGGCGTGCCAATGAAAAAAATTGCTATTATAGGCTTTGGAGTTGTTGGCTCCGGAGTATATGAAATTATCAGAAAAAACAAAGAAGCTCTTACAAAAAAGTCGGGAGAGGAAATTGATGTAAAGAAAATTCTTGACATCAGGGACTTTTCAGATCATAAAGAAAGCCATCTTTTTACAAAGGATTTTAATGACCTTTTAAATGACGGCGAAATTGAGATTGTTGTTGAAACCATGGGCGGAATAAAATTTGCCTATGAATACACCAAAGCACTTCTTGAAAGCGGAAAAAGCGTTGTTACAAGTAATAAGGAGCTTGTTGCTGCGCACGGTGAAGAATTTTTCCGCCTTGCAAAGGAAAAGAACGTGCGATATCTTTACGAGGCGTCTGTCGGCGGCGGAATTCCCATTATAAGACCGCTTGCCTGCGATGTCAGCGCAAATGAGGTAGTAAATGTTTCAGGTATTTTAAATGGTACAACAAACTACATCCTGACAAAGATGTTCAAGGAAAATGACAGCTTTGAAAACGCACTTAAAAATGCGCAGGACCTCGGTTATGCTGAAAAAGACCCAACAGCCGATGTTGACGGTCACGATGCGTGCAGAAAGATTGCAATATTGATGTCACTCGTAACAGGAAGAAAAATTGAGTGTGAAGATATAAATACAAAGGGTATCCGTAACGTCAGTGCAGAGGACGTGACATATGCGGCGGCAATTGGCTGCACAATCAAGCTTATCGGCTGCGGATTTGTGGAAAACGGCAAGGTCAGCGCATCGGTTGAGCCTATGCTCATCCCTGCATCTCATCCCCTTTCCTCGGTTGAGGATGTTTTCAATGCCGTTACAGTAAAGGGTAATATGGTTGACACACTGATGTTTTACGGTCGTGGCGCAGGAATGCTTCCCACTGCGAGTGCAGTTGTCGGCGATGTTATAGATATTGTAAGAGACGGAAAATATAATCCCTATTATTCGTGGGGCGATGCGGATAAAGAAAAGATTATTCCCTATGAGGATATTAATACAAAATTCTTTGTACGTATAGAGGAAGCTAAGAAGGAAAAGATTGCTTCCCTTTTCCCCGATGTGGAAATTATTAAGGGCGTTTCAGATTTTGGCTTTGTTTCACCGCTTATGAGCGTTAAGGAGCTTGATGAAAAGCTCAAAAAAGCAGGCGGTTATATATCAAGGATAAGGTTATTTAGGTAGTCATCGGAGAGTCGAACTGATTACGGTTTTAAAAGAGAAATTTTGCATAATACTGCAGAAAATTCCGCAAATATACGTCAGTATTATTTTTGAATTTTCTTTGTCTTCTATCAAAATTTCTTCTTTTTAAACTCTCCGACCTTATACGCAGAAAAATTTAAAATGATTTTAATACGGAGGACGAAGATAGGCTGACGCCTTTCGAGAACGACAAATTGAAAGCATTCAAATTTGTCAAGTATAAGGCGTAACCAGTTCGATTCTCCGATGACTGGGAGGTTTTAAAATTGGGTTTAATAGTACAGAAATTTGGCGGCAGCAGCGTCAGAGATGCAGAGCGTGTATTTAATGTTGCAAGCCGTGTTATTGAAACTTATGATGCAGGAAACGACGTAGTGGTTGTTGTTTCGGCACAGGGTGACACAACGGATGATTTGATTGCAAAGGCTAAGGAGATTAATACAAAAGCATCCAAGAGAGAAATGGATGTTCTTCTCTCTGCGGGTGAGCAGATTTCAATGTCGCTTCTTGCAATGGCTATTGAAAAGCTTGGCAGACCTGTTGTTTCCCTTACAGGCTGGCAGGCAGGAATGAATACAGACAGTAACTATTCAAAGGCACGCATTAAGCGTGTTGTTGGTGAGAGAATACATCTTGAGCTTGATAAGAAAAAGATTGTTATTGTTGCAGGCTTCCAGGGAATTAATAAGTTTGACGATATAACAACTCTTGGCAGAGGCGGAAGTGATACATCGGCTGTCGCAATTGCGGCGGCACTTGGTGCAGACCTTTGTCAGATATTCACCGACGTAACGGGTGTATATACTGCAGACCCGAGAATTGTGCCTGAGGCTTTCAAGCTTAACGAAATCACATATGACGAAATGCTTGAGCTTGCATCAGCAGGTGCGAACGTGCTTCATAACAGAAGTGTGGAGCTTGCAAAGAAATTCAATGTAAATATGGAAGTGCTTTCAAGTCTTGAGAAAGTACCCGGAACAATAGTTAAGGAGGAAAACACTGTGGAAAAAATGTTGATAAGAGGAATTGCCCGTGATAATGATATTGCAAGAATTGCGCTTGTAAATATAAACGATACACCAGGAAAGGCATTCCAGATTTTCTCAATACTTGCAAAGAAAAAGGTAAATGTAGACGTAATTCTTCAGTCAATCGGACGTGACGGAAGTAAGGATATCAGCTTCACTGTAAGCAAGGATGACCTTGAAACGGCTCTTAATGTAATCAATGAAAACAACAGCATTATCGGTGCAGAAAAGGTTATTCACGATGAGAATGTTTCAAAGGTATCTGTTGTTGGTGCAGGAATGACATCTAACCCCGGTGTTGCTGCAACAATGTTTGAGGCACTTTACGATGCAGGAATTAATATTCAGATGATTTCAACAAGTGAAATCAGAGTAAGCGTTCTTATCGACAGAAAAGATGCGGAAAATGCTGTAAGAGCTATACACAATAAGTTTAATTTACATGACTAAAAGATTGGGCGCTGGAGTGATTAGAAAGCATTGAAAACATCACTACTTACCGACAATCAGAGTGTATGAGAAAAAGCTATACAGACGAATTTTTCGTTTGCATAGCTTTTTTAGGCTCTTTGTCAACAGTTGGGGTAAAATAAAATGGAATTGGTGCGGCAGCTTAAGCTGCCGCATTAGTTTTTGCCTTTTCTCTTTTGTATCTAAACATATGTAATATGCGTTTTCTGAATCGTTCAAAATTGCGATATCCG
>JAZORN010000054.1:0-12118 GCA_045656645.1 Clostridia bacterium
TTTTTATTCTTTCAACTTGTCGTCCTTGAAAGGCGTCAGCCTATCTTCGTCCTCCGCATTGAAATTATATAAAATTTTTCTAAATATAAGGTCGGAGAGTTTAAAAAGAGGAAATTTTGCTATAAGACAAAGAAAATTCAAAAATAATACTGACGTATATTTGCAGAATTTTCTGCAGTATTATACGAAATTTCCCTTTTTAAACCATATGTAGTTCGACTCTTCGATGGCTAGTATTTTCGTAATAGGAAAGAGCCTCTCTGGAAATATTCAAATCCATTGCCACTTTCATTTGGCAAAATTTGCGTGCTTTTCTTATTTCTTTTAACCCTTTCATAAAATCACCTCTTGACATCATTGTAACATTTTGTGACAATATTTTCTTATAACGCACCTGTTGCAATTGGGTTCGGCTGTACAAATTTTTGCTTGACCATCCGCACAATAGCTCCAAAGTAAATTATCTAATTCTGCGTACAGTTTATTTGTGCTATTTTTCATATCTGTCATAATAGCAAAAAAATCATCATCAGAAATATTTGCATTGTTTGAAATATGTAATCTTTCAGGAGAAAGTATTCTTTTTAGGTGAACATCGGGTTTTGCACCATCTATGCCAACATTTCTCAAATATTCCCATGCCAATGCAGGACCTATTGTTTTCAGTTTCAAGTTGCTTTTATAAGAAGATAACTTTTCAACAATTTTAAATGCTGGTTCTGATAAAAGAAAATTATCAATAGAGCCGTATGATTTTTCAATCTCCATTAGTTTCCTGATATTTTGATGCAAATTACTAAAATCTCTGTTTGTAACTTGACTTCCGCATTTAATATTTTTGAGCTGTTCTATAAAATAGTTTTCATCGCATAATAGTATCTTCTCGCAATCATAATTAAAGAAAACCTTTTGTATTATATCTAATTTTCCTTCTATGCGTTGCCATTTTTGCTGATTGCTCAATTTTGACAATATTAATGCTTTGCAGTGTTCGTTTAAATTGTAAATTTTTCCTGACTTTCTTAAACTATACTCTTTTAAAGCAATTGAAGGGTATAAAAAGTCGGGATTTTCTTTGAAAAATTTTTCTAACTCATATATAAAACCATACTTGTTAATCTTTGTTTCCTGTTGTGATTCATTGTGTGTTACATCCTTAAGAGTGTTTTGTTTGTTTTTTGCGGTGGTTACAGAAGCAATAAGTTTTCTTCTTATCGTTCCGCATTTGTTAATCAAGTGTTTATAAGTAGTTTCGTTAATAGCATTAACTTTGAAAAGAATTTCAAGCCAATATTCTGTTTCAAAACATTCTTTTAAAGATATTTCCATTTTACTTATAAAATCAGCTTTACTCTGGGCGTATTTTGCTTCATGTGAGTTTGCTCCGATTGAAGAACAAGAACGTAATAGCTGATTTACGAAAACCGATCGTCCTTTTATATTATCACAAACTGCAGTGGTTTCAACAGTAAGTTCAACTGCTAATTCCTTGATTGTTTTATCATTCATTATATATGCCTCTTTCTGCGATATACTCATTTTATTCGTGCGATATATTTTGCTTTCGCAAAATGCGATATAACCTCATTGCATTCAGTTGCGATATGATATAAATTCACGTGCCGAAAGGCACATATCGCACCGCAGGTATATCGCGTACAAAGTGCATATCGCAAATTCTTTCAGGAATTTATATCGTTGTAGAAAGCGTAAGCTTTGCTACGCTTTCTACATGGCTTGTCTGCGGAAATTGGTCAAAAACGTGGACTTCATCAAGAGTATATCCGTATTCTGAAAGCTTTTTTGCGTCACGTGCCATTGTTGCGCAGTCGCAGGAAACGTAAATAACCTTGTCGGGGTTCATTTCACCGATTGCACGGATTAGCTTTTCATCGCATCCCTTTCGGGGCGGATCAAGCACAACTGCATCGGCACGCACACCTTTTTCTATAAGCTTTGGTGCGATAACCTCTGCCTCTCCACAGTAAAACTGCGCATTATCAATGTTATTGAGCTTGGCATTTTCCTTTGCATTTTCTACGGCATCAGGAATAATTTCAATGCCGATTACGCTTTTTGCACTTTGTGCAAGGAAAAGGCTTATTGTGCCCGTTCCGCAGTAAAGGTCAAAAACACTCTTTGTTTTATCACAATCGCAAAGCTTAAGTGCCTTTTCGTAAAGAAGCTTAGTGGTGTAGGGATTTACCTGATAAAAGCTTTTATAATGAATTTTATATTTTATATCACCTATGTTGTCAAAAATGTACGGTACACCGAAAATAACCTCGTCACGCTCTCCGTAAATACTGTTTGTGGCATCAGCATTAAAGTTTTGGACAATACCTTTTACATATGGAAATTCAGCATTAATACGCTCGGTAAGATTTTCAAGATGGGGGAGCGGCTTTGTTGTAACAAGGACGAGGACTGCCTCCTCCTTAGTGCAGCGCATACAAATTCTGCGAAGAAGACCTTTTTTGCTCTCTTCATCATAAACGGGTATATCATTTTCGCTCGCCCAAGTTGTAACGGCTTTAGCAAGGTCGTTACTGCGCTTATCCTGCAGCGGACACTCTGTAGCAGGGACAACTCTGTGTGAGTGCGGTGCGTAAAAGCCTGATTTTATACCGCCCAGTGTATATAAAACGGGGAATTGTGCCTTGTTTCTGTAATAATAACATGGGTAACTTCCCGTAACTGAATTTATCTTGGCATCCTTAAAACCACCTATTCGTTTAAGTGCTTCAAGGACTTTATTTTTCTTGTACTCAAGCTGGGCATCATAGTTAACGCTCTGCATAGAGCATCCGCCGCATTTACTAAAAACATTGCACTTAGGCTCGGTACGGATTTCGGATGGCTCGATTACCTCTAAAAGCTTTCCGTAGCCAAAATGCTTTTTCTCTTTAACTATGAGTATCCGTGCAAGGTCGCCCTTTACCGCAGACGGAACGAAAACGGTAAAGCCGTCAATTTTTGCAATACCCTCTCCGTCATTTCCAAAATCTGTGATACGGACTATATGCTCTGTATTTTTGTACATAAATCATTCTTCCTTTCGGGGATAAGAACTCTGTAGGAAAGCGGCTCCATCCTGAGTGAAAGCTTATGGTCATACGCTATAGGCTCACCGCTTAAGGCATCCTCAACCCTTGTTACAAAAAAGCGGTCAAGGCAAAGCTCAATCTGGTTTTCGTGCAGGGAGGAATTTACAATTACAATTATACTTTTGTCCTCTTCCTTTTTGCCGAAAACATCTGTGCCATTCTCTATAGAGCGCATATAGCAGATTACTCCATCCTGATAATAAAGCGTTTTGTAAAAGCCTGTTCGAAGACACGCATTTTCACCCCTGAGCTTTGTAAAAAGCTTCGTCTGACGTGTGATTTCGCACGGCTTTTTTTCCCAGTTCATACACGCACGGTTAAACGGGTCAGCAAAGCCGTGCATAGCGATTTCATCACCGTAATATATTGTCGGCACACCGGGCATCGTCATTTGTATTGCAATGGCGAGAACCATTCTGCGTTTTGCAAGGTCCATTTTTTCATCGCTTATTACATAATCGTGCTGCTGCTGACGTGAAAGTGTGCGAAAATCAGGCGTGTCGGCAAGCACTGTCAGCGCACGCGGCACATCGTGTGAGGAAATGAGGTTCATAGCACAGTAGAGTGCCTCTGACGGATAGTTTTCAATAAGGGAATGTATTTTCATTGCAAAAATTCCCGCATCAGCATCCTTAAGATATGTTAAAAGAGCATCACGGAATACATAGTTCATAACACTGTCAAGTTCATTTCCCCACAAAAATTCACGCTGCTCTCCATAGCTTTGCTTATTACTTGCATCCTCCCATACCTCTCCTATAAGGAGTGCGTCGGGGTTTTCTTCTTTAAGGGATTTTCTGAAAAGACGTATAAATTCATCGGGAAGCTCGTCTGCAACGTCAAGGCGAAATCCTTTTGCGCCACGTCTTAGCCATTTTTTTATGACAGAGTTTTTGTCGGTTAAAATGTAATTTGTAAAGCTTTCCTCAACCTCGTTCACATTGGGGAGGGTGTCAAAACCCCACCACGAGTCATATTTATCGGGAAACTGTGTAAAATTGTACCATTTAAAATATGGCGAATTTTCATCCTGATATGCACCGACGCTTTTATAATTATTGTATTTATTGAAATAGCGGCTGTCTGCACCCGTGTGGCTGTAGACACCGTCAAGGATTATACGTATGCCAAGCTTTTCTGCCTCTGCACAGAGGTTTTTAAAATCCTCTGTTGTTCCCAGAAGCTCATCAGGGATTTCGTAGTCGCCCGTATCATAGCGGTGGTTTGAAAATGCCCTGGAGACGGGGTTAAGATAAATGGCAGATATGCCAAGCTCCTTAAGATAGGGGAGCTTTTCACATATTCCGCTGAAATTTCCGCCAAAAAAGTCGTTTGACAGATATTCTCCGCCAAAATCCTCACTGCGGTAAAAAGGCTCTTCCCCCCATTTGCGCTCTATGCCGTGAAAAGGGGTGTCATCCTTGCGGCAAAATCTGTCGGGAAAAATCTGATAAACAATCGCATTTTTCATCCAGTCAGGTGTTTTGAAATTCTTTTCATATACGGTTATCTGAAAGAGTTTCCCATTCTCATAATAAGAGGCTTCGCCAAGTCCGCCAAGAGCCACTGCATTATTTACGTAATAAAGCATCTCTCCGTCAGCATCTGCTGAAAAGTGGTAGAAAACAAGCCCCGCCTTTTCGGGCATCTCTATGCTGCATTCGTAAAGACGGCTTCCGCCTGCCTCAAATGCATAATACATTGGTATTTTCTGATTTCCTATATGGCAGAAAACGCCATTTGGAATAGTGTATGAACGCACAGCTATCCTGAGACGAACTTTCTCCCCCGTCGGGCAAGCGCCCAAAGGCTTTCTGTATATAAGCTCGGATGAATTATGTTCTAAAATCAAAATTTACCACCTCATACTAATATTATAAACGATTTTTCCTAAAAGGCAATAAAATTCTTGTAAAAGCACATATTGTGCTGTATAATATTATAGATATGCTATGCTTTTACAGGAGGACAGAGTTATGGCAGTAAACAGATTACAGCTATGCGTGCCGACGTTTTTCGGAACAGAGGCAATTGTTGCACACGAAGTACGCTCGCTCGGTTATGAAACGAGTGAGGTTACTGACGGAAGAGTTACCTTTGAAGGTGATTTTGAGGCGATTGCACTTGCAAACGTAAACCTTCGGTGCGGAGAACGTGTGCTTATAAAAATGGCGCAGTTTACGGCACAAACTTTTGATGAGCTTTTCGAGGGTGTTAAAGCCATAGCGTGGGAGGATTTTATTCAAAAAGACTGTGCTTTCCCCGTTAAGGGAAACAGCCTTAAAAGTACTCTTTCAAGTGTGCCTGCGTGTACAAGTATAGTAAAAGGCGCAATAGTAAAAAGACTTTCGCAAAAATACGCTATAGAGCATTTTGAGGAAACGGGTCCTATGATGCGTATTCAGTTTTCACTTATGCGTGATATGGTTACAATTTATCTTGACACAACGGGGGAGCCGCTTTATAAACGTGGGTACAGAGAAAAGGGTGTTGTGGCACCTCTTCGTGAAACACTGGCATTTTCAATGGTTGATATAACACGCTGGCGTGGCGACAGACCCTTTGCAGATCCTTTCTGCGGCAGCGGTACAATCCCTATCGAGGCGGCACTCTATGCAAAAAAGATTGCCCCCGGGCTAAAACGCAGCTTTGTCAGCGAAAAATGGCGCATTATGGGAAATAGACTTTACGAAGATATACGGGAAGAGGCGGTTTCAAATATTGACAACACTATTGAAACAAGGATTTTCGCCTCCGACATTGACCCATCCGCAGTAGCGCTTGCACGTGCCAATGCAAAAAAGGCGGGCGTTGATAAATTTATAAACTTTTCGGTATGTGATGCGGCAAAGGCACCCCTTTTTGAGGAAAAGGGCGTTATCGTCTGCAATCCGCCATACGGTGAAAGGCTTATGGACCGCACGAGTTGTGAATCACTCTACAGAAAAATCGGAAAGCACTTTTCAGCGTTTCCCAATGCAGGAAAATATATACTGACAAGTCACGACGGCTTTGAGGAGCATTACGGAAGAAGTGCCGATAAAAAGCGAAAGCTTTATAACGGAATGCTCAAATGTTATTTATATCAGTATTTCAAATAACTTTCACGCATACCTTTTAATGAGGTGAGCGTGATGAACGAAAAATTTAAAAAGGGATTATTTTCTTTTTTGTACAGAATGGCTTTTGCGGTGTGTATTTTTGCCCTTTTAATGCTTTTAAAAAAGACATTACCCGATTTTTTTAAAAGCTGCAGCGCTGTATGGACACATAATGCCGATTTAAAAGCCGCAATGACACATTTTAAAGAGCTTTTGGGGGATATTATGCCCTTTTAAAAACCACAGAAACGGAGAAAAAGTTATGAGCATAAAAAATCTGGACAAGGTATTAAAACGTGTGCAAAAGGCTACCCACTATTGCGGTGGGGAGCTTAACAGTGTTATAAAAAACCCCGAGGATGTTAAAATACGTTACGCATTTGCGTTTCCCGATACTTATGAGGTGGGAATGAGCCATCTTGGAATGAAGATACTCTACCATATACTTAATCTGCGCCCCGACACGTATTGTGAGCGCACCTTTGCACCGTGGATTGATATGGAGGAGGAAATGCGCAAAGAGGGAATACCCCTTTTTACAAATGAAACACACACCCCCGTAAAGGAATTTGATTTTTTGGGAATAACACTTCAGTATGAAATGTGCTATTCAAATGTTCTTAATATGCTTTCACTTGCAGGAATACCGCTTTTAAGCAGTGAGAGGGGCGAGGATGACCCCTTTGTAAACGGCGGCGGTCCGTGCGCATATAACAGTGAGCCCATTGCAGACTTTTTTGACTTTTTCACAATGGGTGAGGGTGAGGAAGTTATAGGCGAGCTTATGGATGCATATATAGAGTGGAAAGAGAGCGGCGGAAAAAGAATAGATTACTTAAAGCGCATCGCTAAGATTGATGGAATATATGTGCCGTCACTTTATGACGTAACCTATAACGGGGACGGCACAATAAAGAGTATGTCCCCAAACTCTCCCGAGGCAAAGCCGAAAATTAAAAAGCGTATAATTGAGGATCTGGACAAGGTTATATATCCCGACAAGCTTATAGTACCGTTTTGCGACATCGTACACGACAGAGCAAATATTGAGGTTTTCCGTGGATGTATAAGGGGATGCAGATTTTGTCAGGCGGGTATGATTTACCGCCCCGTGCGTGAAAAATCGCCCGAAACACTTCTTAATGATGCAAAATGCCTCATAAATTCCACAGGGTATGAGGAAATGGGGCTTTCAAGCCTTTCTACGAGTGACTATACAAGGCTTCCCGAGCTTACGGACAAGCTTCTGGAGCTTACAGAAAAAGAGAAGGTCAGCCTTTCGCTACCCTCCCTCAGAGTTGACAATTTCAGCCTTGATTTAATGCAGAGAGTGCAGAAGGTTCGCAAAAGCGGTCTTACCTTTGCACCTGAGGCGGGAAGTCAGAGGATGCGTGATGTAATAAACAAAAATGTTTCCGAAGAGGATTTGATAAAATCAGCAACGCTTGCCTTTGAGGGGGGATGGAACAGCGTAAAGCTCTATTTTATGATAGGTCTTCCCTATGAAGAAATGGAGGATATCGCAGGTATTGCCCGCCTTGCCGAAAAGGTTGTGGAATGCTATTATAACAGCGAGAAAACGAATAAACGCAGAGCCGTTAATGTAACTCTCAGCGTGGCAAGCTTTGTTCCCAAGCCGTTTACACCGTTTCAGTGGGCGGCTCAGGATACAATGGAAACACTCTCTGAAAAACAGCTTTTCCTTAAAGGCGAAGTACACAATCGCCATATAAAATATAACTATCATCAGAATGATATCAGCGTGCTTGAGGGCGTTTTTGCTCGTGGCGACAGAAAGCTTGGAAAGGTTCTCCTGCGTGCACATGAGCTTGGTTGCAAGCTTGACGGATGGAATGAATGCTTTAATCTTGAATTATGGGAAAAAGCATTTAGTGACTCGGGCATTGATATGTCTTTTTATACAAGAGAAAGAAGCTATGATGAAATACTTCCGTGGGATATAGTTGATATAGGCGTATCAACTGAGTTTATGAAAAAGGAAAATGAAAAGGCAAAAGAGGCGGCACTAACGCCTAATTGCCGTGAAAAATGCTCAGGTTGCGGTGCGGCAGCGCTGTGTAAAACGAAGAAAGGGTGTGTATGCTTTGAATAATTATTATTTGACCTATGAAAGAACAGAAAAGACAAAGTATGTTTCGCACCTTGATTTCGTAAGGATGTTCGGCAGGGCTATGCGCAGGGCGCATCTTCCCATTGCCTTTTCGGAGGGGTTTAATCCGCATCCTCTTTTAGGGTTTGCACTGCCCCTTTCCGTAGGTTATACGAGCGAGTGTGAAATCCTCGAAATAACACTTACAGAGGCGTTTCCCTTAAAAGAAATTATGGTAAAGCTCAACGAAGTTTTGCCGCAGGGTGTAAAAATTACATCGGTGAGCGAGGGTAAAAGCCGTATGAAAGCACTTGATTACGCCCTTTATATCGTAAGGGCAGAGAATATCCCTGAGAGCGTAGAAGATTTTCTTAGTAAAGAAAGCATACTGATAGAAAAAAAGACTAAAAGCGGAATAAAGGAAACCGATATCCGCCCCGACATAAAAAGCATTGACGTTTTACAGGGCAGTATGGAAATGGTTCTTCGTGCGGGAAGCCGTGCAAACCTTAAGCCTGAGGTTGTTATAAATGCAATGAATAAGTATATAGAGGGCTACCACAGCGGTGAATGTGAATATCACAGAAAGAAAATTTTTGATGCACAGATGGCAGAAATTAACTAAGGGTTGTAAACAAGAATAATCTGTGCTATAATGATTTCATCGGAGATGAAATCAGCGATATAAATTCCTGACGGAATTTGCGATATGCCTTGCGGTGCGATATATTACTTTGTAATGCGATATGTCCCTTCGGGACGAGATAAAGGAATTTATATCATATCGCAGCCGAGTGGAACGAGGTTATATCGCATTTGAGTGAAACGAAAATATATCGCACGAGCGTGAGCGAGTATATCGCAGAAAGAGGATGTTATGAATGATAATAAAAAGGAATGGTGAAAATGGCAGGATTTTTTGGATTTTTTGATTATACAAAGCCCGGAAAGGGTGTAAGCAAGGAAGATGTAGATAAAAAGGGGTTAAGCCTTTATTTTGACATATTTTTCAGAAGATTCTGGAAGATAGTTACCCTTAATCTTATCTATATTCTTTTTTCAGTGCCTGCGATTATCATAGCGTGGTTTATGTCCACCTATGCAGTATCGTGGCTGGCGGCTATTGCAGGAATTGATTTAACACAGGAAATGGTTAACGGACTTAGCTTACTCAGTGCTTTTGTAACGGTAATATTTCTTCTTCTCACAGGAAGCGGCCCTGCCAGTGCAGGCATGACGTATGTTCTTCGTAAATACGTTAACGACACTCATTCCTGGGTATGGAGTGACTTTATAGATAACTTCAAAAGCAATTTCCGTCAGGGTATGGCAGTTTATATAATTAATGTGATTGTAAGCGTTTTGTGCACCGTAAGCGTTGTCTTCTACTCATATGCGATGCAGGGTGTAATGGCGGTGGCACTTCGCAGCATTATGCTCCTTTTTGCGGCAATGTTTGTAATGTGCCAGATGTATACGTATCAGCTTATGGTAAGCTTTGAGCTTAAGCTTAAGGATATATACAAAAATTCCTTTATTCTCCTTATGGCGCGTCTTCCGTGGAATATCCTTTCGGCGGCAGTAACCGTTCTTCTTATTTATGCGGTGTCAAGCATTTCAATGTCTGTGCCGATAGCAGGAATTGCGATAATAGGAACACTCTTTTATACGGTTATTACGTTTACACAGATATTTATGACGAATAATATAATAAAAAAATATGTTCTTGAGCCTGCCACAGCTAACGAAGAAACTGTAGCCGTAGCTGAGGAGGAAATAGGGGGCTGATTTCTTGATAAAGAAGCAGAGCTTTATTTACGGGGCGGCGGTACTTGCCGCCGCCTCTTTGTTATGTAAAATTATGAGTGCCGCTATGAAAATACCGCTTGACCGCTTTTTCCTGCACGAGGAAGGGATAGCCGTTTATCAGAGTGCCTACTCAATATATAATGTGTTTCTTGCAATTTGTGTTACGGGTATACCGATTGCCCTTTCAAGCCTTGTTGCATCCGCTGATAATGAGGAGGGGGAAGTACTTGCAAAGTCTACAGGCGTGCTTGTAACCTTATTTTGCTTGGTGGGTGCAATATGCCTTTTTGCATTTTCACGCCCCCTTGCAAAAATTCTTTCGGGCGGTGGTGCGCCCGAGGCACAGCTAAGCCTTCAAATCCTTTCCCCGACGCTTTTAGTAATGGGTATTATAAGCTCCCGCAGGGGGTATTTTCAGGGAAAATGCACAATGTCGCCCTCTGCATACAGCCAGCTTGCAGAAAGCTTTATAAAGGTTGTGCTGGGGATAACTCTGTGTGCGTTTTTTGTAAAAAGAGGGATAGCGTACGGTGCTTTTGGTGCAATGTGCGGCGTGAGTCTTGGCGCCGTTGTATCAGCCGCTATCTTAGAGCTATGTTACAGAAAAAATGTTAAAACAAAGGTAAAGGCAGATTTGAGGGCGGCTATGAAGGTTATAAGACTTTCGCTTCCTATGACGCTCGGGGCATTTGGGTTTACGGGCGTAATGCTTATTGACTCACTGACAACTTCAAGAATCCTTTCGCTTTATGGTGTGGGCGAGCTTGAAAGACTTAAAATGTTTGGATATCTTACACGTGCAAATACTATCTATAACCTGCCTGCAACGATTATTACCGCAATTGCGGCAAGTGCAGTGCCTGCCGTATCCTTTGCATTTTCAAAAAAGGATGAGGTGAGCCTCTCGGAAAACACACTTCGGGGTGTAAAACTGATTTTCATTGTGGCACTCCCGTGTGCACTCGGAATGATGCTTTTTTCAAAGGAGATTTTAAATCTTCTCTATCTTGGTGCCCCGCATTATATGATTCTTGTGCTGACAGGTGTAATGATTTTAATTTTGCCGTATATACAGGTAGTGACGGCAATGCTTCAGACACTCGGACGGGTGTGGACACCCATCTGGGTGACAGTCGGGGCGCTATGCTTAAAGGTTTTTCTGAATTATGTATTTATAAAGCTTTTTGGAATTGAGGGCGCCCCCCTTGCAACAATTGTTGCGTTTGTGCCTGCCTTTGTAATAAATACTGTGTTGCTTTTTAAAAGTGTAAATATGCGTGGCAACGCAGTGTATTTTAAAATAGCCATATGTGCGGTAGTTTCCTGCGGCACTGCAAGGCTTTTATACGGTGTTAAAGAAACGACATTGATGCTTTTAGTGTCTATAGCCTTTGCGGCGGCAGTGTATGCGGCAGGGATTTTCCTTTCAGGATGTATTAAAAAAGAAGAATTAAAAAGAGGGGCATAAGTCTGAATAAATTCAGACAGTGAAGAGGGAAAAGTGAAAAGTAAAGAGGTATGGAACAAAATGCTTTGCATTTTGAATTTCGGCTAACGCAGCGAAAGGAATGACTATAATGATGGAAAAAGAAAAAATGAAAGATTTTTATAATTTTTGTAAAATTATCGCTGCGCTCCGTGCGCCCGACGGATGCCCGTGGGACAGGGAGCAAACGCATAAATCTCTTTCAAAACACCTTATAGAGGAGGCGTACGAGGCAAAGGAAGCAATAGACAGCGGTAATGGCGAAAAAATTGCAGATGAGCTTGGTGATGTCCTTTTGCAGATTGTTAGTCATCGGAGAGTCAAACTACGTATGGTTTAAAAAGGGAAATTTCGCATAATACTGCAGAAAATTCTGCAAATATACGTCAGTATTATTCTTGAATTTTCTTTGTCTTATATCAAAATTTCCTCTTTTTAAACTCTCCGACCTTATATTTAGAAAAATTTTATATAATTTCAATGCGGAGGACGAAGATAGGCTGAC
>JAZORN010000055.1:0-3675 GCA_045656645.1 Clostridia bacterium
TGATTTTATCATCAAAATATGCTCTTATTCTTAAAACATTAACCATTGCTTTTTGTTTTGTTTCTGTTAAATCATAGAAAAAGAGTGGTATTACATTGAGTGTTGCACCAATTACAGAAGCGATTATAAGCACAGATGAAATTGCAACGAAAAGCTCGGTGTTATAAAGCACATCGTAAACATTGTCGGCACTGTAGCCTAATTTTACTGCCATTTCTGCATTAAGACCTGCTTTTTCATAAATTGCAGGTAACACAGAGGCAGTACCAAGAGTAATAACGCTACCAATAAGTGCTACCGCCGAGAAAACTCCGTCTATTCTTTCACCACTTATGTATTGCTGATAATCTCTTATATCTGCATTAAGGCTTGGATTCATAAAATGACCGAGTGAAGTGAGAAGCTGATTTATAAATATAAATACAAGTAAAATCCATATAACTCCCCCACCTGTCATTTTAACAACCGGTAACATAAGAGCTATAAAAATGATATTTAAAAGGTTACTTATAATAAGAACTTTTTTCTTGCCGAAGCGTCTGATTAAAAATGGTGCAAAGAGATTTGGCCACAACGAAGCGTTACCTGCAATAGCGGTTATTACTGCATACTGTCCCGCAGAACACGCCTCTTGATAATTATACATCCAACCTAAAATTGTACCGAAAGAGCCCTCAAGAAAGCCAATCCAACCAGCAAGTGAAATAATCCAGAAATATTTATTTCTCGCAACTGCACGGACTGCATCAAGAAAACTCATATTTACTGTATGATTTTTAGGTTGAACAATTCGTTCTTCTGTATTCACATAGATTATAATTGACACTAAAAATCCGACTATGAGCATTGGTGGATAAAGCACTCTGTAAACTGTCATATCGTAAAGAGTGTTATCGCCCGTTATAGCCTTTGCTACAAGTGGTAAAAAGATACTTGCTATTGATGGCGAAATATTTTCTATAACGCTTTTGACTGCATAGACATCTGTTCTTTCAATAGTATTTGGTGAAAGAACATTTATAATACTGTCATTCGCATCAAGCAGGAAGTTATAAAAGAACTGAAAACCTATATTAAAAAGCAGAACTGTAGCACATTTTACAGGCATACTCATTATTTCATAAGGTGCCCAAATAAAGCCGATTCCTAAAAGCACAGTAGGTAAACCCATTGTGAGAATATATGGGCGGTATTTACCTTTCATACTTTTAGAGTTATCTATCATTCGTGCTCTTAAAGCGGTTAACGGAAAACTCGAAATAACACTTAATATATAAATAAAATAAATCGCTGTTGGTGGAATACCTATTGTGTTACCTATAAGTGTATTACCGACACTTAAAATCATAGTGCTAACGCAATAAACTATGAATTTAACACCGATTCCGCCGACTGCTAAAGATATAATTTCTTTAAACGGAATAAAGCGTCCTTCGGGTGCAGTTTTCCAATTATTTTTAACTGATAAAAGTAAATTTAAAGCTTTTGTTTTCATATAATCACCATTGTTGTAACAGATTTTGAGGTGATATTCAACTTATCTGTTTTAACTCTGCTTTCTGTTAAATTATTATCTTTATCGGTAACGGAAATGAGAATTTCTTTTTCGAAAGGTAATGAAACTGACTTTTCTTCATCTGAATTATTTATAAGAACTACTGTCGTTCTTTCACTATCTTTAAAAGCTACCACAAGAACATCTTTGTCATCACTTTTTGCTTCAATTCGTTTTGAGCCTGGCTTTATATATTTTGTAAAGTTACCTGTTACGTAATATCTTTTGGTAATTTCGAAAGATTTATCTTCTAAATTTATGTAGATAAGTCCGTCACAATAATCAACCTCTGAAACGGCAATCCAATGTTGCCACGAAACTGCATTTAAAAGTGTAAAATCTTCATACATTGTAGTTGCGGTAACTAATGCAGAGTCCATAGAGTAATCTCTGCCACCCTTCATATGAGTCCACTCACTCATTATAACAGGGACATCAGGGTAATGCTTATCCATCCATTTTCTGAAGCGTTTTACAAAGCCTAATCGGTCACTTAAAAATGGAATTTCTACTGGCAACGGAAGCGGTAAGCAGTAAGAATGAACATCTACTCCGTCAAGGTATTTTCTTACGTTTTTATCCTTTAACAAATTCCTTGTGTAAGATTTATTAAACCAACGAAGGTCGCCTGATTCCGCACCAGATAATTTAAGATTTTTTAATGCAGGGCGGTTATCTAATTCACTTGCAAAAACCTTAAAAACATTTTTTACACTTCGGGGTCTGTAAAAGCAACCTTCCTGACCGCCATTCCACACCCAGATTGGTTCATTTATAGGTGAGAGATATTTTATAGGCATACCCTCACTCAAAAAATGCTCAGTTACGTCAAGGCAATATTTTGCAAAGTCTTTATAATTTTTCTTAGCAATATTCTCGTGGAAAAGTTGATGCTTTTTGTTGTGAGTCATTCCGTTTTTAGTAAGCCTTTCAATAGGTGAATTAACAAAGAATATTACTTCATCTGCACCATTTTCCACACACTTTTTCATCATATAAACGGCACTGCTGTCACGGCTCCAGTCATACTCGCCCTTTGCTTTTTCAAAGCACTCGGTTGCTCTTGCTGGTTGAGAAAATTCACCTTTGCCTGAATGCTTTGAGCCACCGCCGATATTATAACGATAAACATTAAGACCAATACCAGTTTCTTTGTTATATAAAAGCTCAGCAATTCTGTCACGTACTTCTTTACCAGACTCATTATCAATATGACTCCAGTTACCTACAATCTGCGCCCACCACGCACCACTTGCACCTATGCTTTTAAAGGTCTGATATTCTTTTTCGGGATAGAGTTCTAACAACATATTCATCACCTGCTTTTCAGAATTAGTTTCATTATAATATACATACTCTATTTTTTCAACACTCACTCTGAATCTGCAATAAAAATAAGCACTCTCGTTCAAAATGAGAGTGCTTTGATTTTGGTTGTTATTTTATTCTTTCGTTCCATTCAACTTCTTTAAAACCAACAAGGACGAAATCATTACCGACTAAAATTGGGCGTTTCACGAGCATTCCGTCAGTTGAAAGAAGCTGTAACATTTCGTTTTCGGTCATATTAGGTAATTTGTTTTTCAAATCCATTGATTTATATAACAGACCGCTTGTGTTAAAGAACTTTTTTAATGGCAATCTGCTTTTATTGTACCATTCGGTAAGTTCTTCGAGTGTAGGGTTCTCCTGCTTAATATCTCTTAACTCGTATTCTATTTTATTATCATCAAGCCACTTTTTAGCCTTTTGACAAGTTGTACATTTTGGGTAGCAAATAAATTTTAACATTGTGTCACACTCCTTAATATGATTATACCCTAATAAAAAAGCTTTTACAAGGTTGATTTAAAATATTGCTTTTTGTATAATTTGGGTGATATAATTAAACAAGAGATTTGAACAAGAAAGTTGGTGAGCAAAATATGGAAAAGGGAATTGTGTTTAACATACAGAAATTCTGTATCCACGATGGTGATGGTATTCGCACTTGTGTATTTTTGAAGGGTTGCCCTTTAAGATGTGTGTGGTGTCACAATCCTGAAAGTCTTGAAAAGTCGCCGATTCTTTCTTTTAACAACCAAAAATGCTCACTATGTGGCAAGTGTGTTGCAGTTTGC
>JAZORN010000056.1:0-2852 GCA_045656645.1 Clostridia bacterium
AAAGCAAAGATGCAAGACTGACACCAATCTGCTGATATGCTTCATACAAAAACATCCAGCTTGTTCCCATTGCAATACCTGAAAATACTACAAAGAGGAAATCCTTTTTACTTTCCCTGATATGAAATTTCCCTTTTCCAAGCATAAATAAGATAATCAAAAGAATACTGCCTATGAGTGTTCTCATAAAAACTATCTCATAACTGCTCATTGCTATATGACTTGCAACTATGCCGTTTAGTCCAAACAGCAAAAGTGCTGATATATATTTTATAAATGCTATTTTGTTCATTTTGAATACACCTGTAGATTCTCTTATGTTAAATACTATATTTTTCTAAATCTATCCTGCCGTTCGGCTCAAAAACGATGCCTTCTGATTCAAGCAACTGTCTTTGAATACCCTCACCGCCGAATGCAAAACCAGGGGCAACCCCGCCTTCACGATTCACCACTCTGTGACAGGGAATAATCCCCGGATAAGGGTTTACATGCAAAGCATGCCCTACAACTCTTGCCCAGCGAGGATTGCCCGCTAAAAGTGCCACCTGACCGTAGGTCGCAACCTTACCTTCGGGAATGCTTTTCACGACCTCATATATCTTTTCAAATGTGTTCATAGATTTTACCTTATAAAAGATTTAATTATGTCCGTGACAGTTTCCGCCACAGCCGTGTTCACCGCAGGTATGACCTTCACCATGCTCGTGGTCGTGGTGGTCGCATTTTGCTTCAGGGTCATACTCAAGTGCATTTTCTAAAAATGCCTCTACTGCTTTGTCGGCATTACCGCAAGCACCGCCGAACAATTTAATTCCTGCCTCTGCCAGTGCCATCTGTGCACCGCCTCCGATACCTCTGCATATGAGAACATCAATACCAAGTGCAGAGAGCATACCTGCCAGTGCTCCGTGTCCACTGCCGTTTGTATCAATCACTTCAGATGAAACAATTTTACCATCTTCAGCGGTATATACCTTAAACTGTTTTGTGTGTCCAAAGTGTCCAAAAATTTCTCCGTTTTCATAAGTTACTGCAATTTTCATAGTGATTTTTCTCCTTTAAAATTTATTTTTTTGGCTGATAAAGTCCTACTGTTTCTTTATTTCTATATTCGTGCTTTTCGTAATATCCAATTAAAGCTCCGTCATCATCACGAAGAGCAACCATATACACATCTTTATTTTCCTCATCATTGCGATAGGTGTATATGATGTTATTATCCTTGCTTTCGCGAAAACACGCAACCACCTTGTCAATCATTTCATTTGCCTTTGGCGGATGACAGTCTTTAATACTTTTACCAGTCAAATCCTTGTGATACCGAGTAATCGCAGATGGATTCATATACACAATGATATCATCTATATCGCAAACAACCACAGGTGCTGTGTCTTGGTCTAATACACTTTTTAATAATTTATTTAACATTTATTTCTCCATTCCGCAGTCATATGCATTTTTTGATACAACCTCATCATAGTACATCGTGCCATAAAGTCTGTATCCGCCTGCAAAATTGTAGGCATCAAAACCGTTTTGCATAAGTATTCTTGTGGCAAGATAGCTCCTTAAACCGCTCTGGCACATCACATATACAGGCTTTGAACTATCAAGCTCTGTAAGTCTTTCACGCAGTTCATCAACAGGAATATTGATAAAGCCCTCTGCATGACCGCGCATATATTCATAAACGGTTCTTGTATCTAAAAGCGTGACATCGTCTCTTTTTTGAAGAAGAGGAATATCCTCATAATAGAACTGCCCTACAATACCATTCTTCACGTTTTCAATGATAAAGCCTGCCATATTCACAGGGTCTTTTGCCGAAGAATATGGCGGTGCATAGGAAAGCTCCAGGTCTTTTAGCTTGTCCGCTGTAAGTCCTGCAAAAATTGCAGTGGCAATTACATCAATTCTTTTTTCAACACCCTCATAACCTACCGCTTGTGCGCCGAGGATTTTATATGTTTCCTTTTCAAATATAACCTTTAAGGTCATAACCGTTGCCCCCGGGTAGTATCCTGCGTGAGAAAGGGGCGATAGAATAACTTTTTCGTAGGCGATATTGCTTAATTTAAGCTGAGTTTCAGTCATTCCTGTTGATGCTACTGTCATATCAAAGAGCTTAATAACCGATGCACCTTGCGTACCTTTATAAGTGCTGTTAATTCCGCAAATATTATCTGCCGCAATTCGCCCCTGCTTATTGGCGGGGCCCGCTAATGTTATAACTGCCTTATCATTTGAAATAAAGTTTTCCACCTCTACCGCATCACCGACTGCATAAATGTCCTCGTCCGAGGTTTGCATATTGTCAGAAACTGCAATTGCCCCCTTTACGCCCAATGCGAGTCCCGCATCCTTTGCAAGCGCGTTTTCAGGCGAAACACCAACAGATACAATGACCATATCGGCTAGATTCTCCTGGCAATCGGTAATGACAATGTTCTTCTCAATACTTTTTACATTGGCATTTAAAAGAATATTGATGCCCTTTGTCCTTAAATTTGTGTGAATAAATGATGCAATATCACTATCTACTGTGTTTAAAAGGTGGTCGCCTTTTTGAATGACAGTAACATCTATGCCGCGGTTTTTAAGATTTTCCGCCATCTCAAGCCCTATAAATCCACCGCCGATGATAACGGCTGTCTTAATCTGATTATTGTCTGTAAAATCACGGATTTTAATCGTATCCTCAACCGTGCGCAGTGTGAAAATGTTACTGCAATCACCAATGCAAAAATCAGGCATAACAGGCTTTGCACCGGGAGATAAAATGAGTTTGTCGTAGCTTTCTTCAAACACTTTTCCGCTCATTTTATCCAAAACCGTAACAGTTTTTCTTT
>JAZORN010000057.1:0-15158 GCA_045656645.1 Clostridia bacterium
TCGACTACCGAGAAATTGCGAGCATCATTTTCCTCTGCTGGCTCGCAATTTCAGCCGTCAGAGGAAACTAAGTGTTTCCTTTTTGTAGGCGGCGGTTCAAAGGCGGAAAATACGGAAAAACAATACCCACACTGTATAAATAATACCATGTCCATTATTCCTTACGCCCCTGCGAGGTCGTTTCAAGGGGGTTCGGGGGAAATCGAAATCCCCCGACGCTTTTCGCCATTTTGGCGCTCAAAATGGCATAGAACAACCCCAAAGATTGGGGTAGGGGTTGATGGATTAAAATATCTTTTTAGGGTGGGTGATATAATTGAAACAAAATGAAATTTGTTGTTTTTTTGGTCATAGAAAAATAAATGAAACAACAGAATTAATAAACAATCTAAATAGAATCATAGAAGATTTAATAGTAAATAAAAATGTTAATACCTTTCTTTTTGGCAGTAAGAGCAATTTTAATTATTTATGCTATGACATTGTAACAACGCTAAAGGAAAAGTATCCCTATATTAAAAGGATATATGTGCGTGCAGAGTTTCCATATATAAATGATGATTACAGAAATTTTCTTTTAGAAAGCTATGAAGAAACCTATTTCCCCGAAAAAATGATAGACGCAGGAAAGGCGGTCTATATTGAGAGAAACTGCGAAATGATTGATAATAGCAGGTTTTGTGTAGTGTACTATGATGAAAACTACATACCAAGCAGAAAAAACAGAAAAAGCGGAACCAAAATTGCCTATGATTACGCTATAAAAAAGAGTAAAGAGATAATAAACGTAAACGATATAAAAGGGATGTGAAAAATCAAGTTGTTTTTTTGCATCTCTTTTTACTATTAAAAACAGCTAAAACCTTGACTATGCCCCCCTTTTTGGTGTATTATATAATAGTATACTAGCCGAAAGAGAGTAATCCGAACCCGCCTGAAAAGGCGAAATTTCGGTATTTTTCGGCTTGGCGTCTTTGCAAGGCACAAAGCCTTGCTGCATCCTTCGCACCAAAAACTACTCAAAATTTCATCCTTTTCAGGTCTTTGAATTTTTAGAGAGCAGATTTTTGGTTACACAAGGCAAAAACGCAGGAAATACTTTGTGTGTTTCCGAGTATTTTAACACAGCGAAAGCGAAAATCCGCCTCTAAAAATCGAATTCGGATTACTCTCTTTCGGCTATTGGAGGTTTAAATGTGAATGCAGCGGCGTATATAATGGTCGTACTGGGCATACTTCTTGCCAAGGGCATCGGCTTTTTAAGAGATATTGTTTTTGCATCGGTGTTCGGGGCAAGTGTATACACCGATATGTACTTTCAGATTTTCGGTCTTGTAAATCTTATTTTCACGGGTATAGGGGTTGCACTCTCAACTCTTGTAATAAAAAATCTTAATAAAACGCAGTGTGACAGTGATGAGAAAAAGCGTAGCTACGTTTCGCATTTCATTACAAAAACAACGCTTATATCCCTTGCGGCGATTTTTGTTATGTACCTTTTTTCAGGGGTAATAGTTCGTCTTTTGCTCCCCGGGATTGAGGGGGAGAGTTACGGCGTTGCACTTAAAATGATGTATATAATGCTGCCGTCATTTTTATTTGTTATAATAGCATATATAATTTCAGGCGTGCTCCAGAATTGCCGTGTGTTTTTTATCAGCTCGATAATGAGTTTGCCGTTTAATGTGGTTATAATAGCATCGCTCTTTATAAAAAATGTCGACATTGTAACAGTGGGAATAGTTACAACAATCGGATGGTTTTTGCATATTGCAGTGCAGCTCCCGTCTTTTTATAAAAAGGGTTATCGCCTCTTTACGGGCGGAAAGTGTGAAAAGACCTCTTCGGGAATGAGCCGTGAACTTATATGGATTTTCATATCAAATATGATGTTTCAGGTATGCTTTATGATTGATAAGGCATTTGTAAGCGGAGATAGCGGTGCGGCTACAACAATTAATTATGCATCAAATCTGTTTGTTACAATTGCAAGTGTTTTTGTGGTAGCGATGAGTAATGTCGTTTTTCCGTCAATCAGCCGCAATTATGAGGAGGGCAATACGGAGTATGTGCAATCCCTTGTAAAATACATCATTGTAGTAATGTTTGTAATTTTCGTTCCGTTTATATTAACGGTAAGCTGCTTTGGAAATCAGCTTATAGCCGTTCTTTATGAACGTGGTGAATTTACGCCTGACCTTACGAAAACTACAGCGGTGCTTTTTGCGATTTATACAATGGGCGCACTGGGGTATGTCTGTCAGGAGCTTTTCAATAAGCTTTTATACCTTGATGCGAGGTATTCATATACAGTGGCAGGAACAATCAGTGTAATAGCACTGAAAATTGTTTTAAATCTGCTTTCGGGCGGAAAAGTTTTTGTTGTAGCGGCGACTACAACACTGCTCTTTACGCTTTATGCAGCTTTGATTGCGTTTGCAATGAAAAAGGTTATAGGAAACTATATGGACAGCGATTTGGGAAAAAACCTTTTAAAAATAATTGTATCGGGTATTTGTGCATTCGCAGGATTTATAGTGTGTAAAATGATGCTGCCCGAGCTTACGTATGGCAGATTTACATTTTTACTGCCGCTTGCCCTTTGTGCAGTTATATACATTGGCGTACTGACATTAAGCGGAGTTTTAAAAACGGTGATAAAGGGAAGAAATGCGGACAATCCGCAGTAAAGGAGAGGGAAAATGATAAAAAGAAGCTTGGCTATCCGTCTTATGATAATGCTGCTTATTGTAGGTATTATGGCACCCACTTTTTTCCACAGGACAGAAAATGAGAAAAGAAATAACGATGTGGTTTTTGCACTTAATTACAATAATGCGGCAATGGTTCTGAGCGGGGAGGAATTTGACAAAACCCTTGATGAAAACAAAAAAATGGGTGTAAAAACACTTCTTATAGGGGAGGAGAGTATTAACTCCCTCATTTCCGCAGGCGATATTACGGGAATAAAATATAATGTTTTGTGTCATAAGTACGATGACGAAAGTGAAGATATTATAAAGCAGCTTTCAGGTGACAGAAAAATTCATAATGACAGCTATGTACTTATATCCAAGCGTCCTGAGCGTAAAGCATTTCTGGAGAAGTGGATAAGTGCAAAGTATGCCGAAAATGAATATGTAAAAAAGACTACGCCTCTCGGTGCTGACGTGTACGTCCTTTATGAGGGTGTAAGCGATGCGTGGAAGGTAGCGGTCGGCTTTGACGAGCAGAAAATTGAGTATGCACATAAAAAGGGATTTAATATCGTTCTTTCTATGATGGTAAATGCATATTCAGAGGCCCGTTACATTGAATATATAGATGAAATTGTAAATAAGTACGGTATAAAGTTCATAAACCTTAAAAAAGGTCAGAATAGCTTTGCTCAGGAAAAAAAGGAGAAGAAGAATTACACTGCGCTTTGCAATATGATTAAGGAACGTGACCTTTATCTTATTCTGACGGAAGAACAGACACAGCTTTCAAATCAGAAGCCTATCGGCTATGAAAAGCTTATAAAAAGTGCAGACGGAAAAGTTCTGCGTGGCTATGATACGGCAGATTTTGAAACGAAGAATACGGGCGCAACCATTTCGGACAAGCGCTATTACCAAATTCTTAATTCCGTTGTTGACAGAAATATCAGATTTGTTACGATAAATCAGCTTACAAACGGAACGGATACCTTTGGCAGAAAAAGCGAGAAAACAAATATTGCTACCAGGGCAGTTATGGAAAAGCTTTCAGAAGAGGGCTTTGATACGCAAAGCTATGATATGCGTTATGATTACACTGTAAACAGAAAACTGGTAAGTGCTGCTGCAGTGGTGCTTATTATCCTTATGGGTGTTATGATGATAGAGTGGCTTTTCGGAAAGAAAATGCCTGTGCTTTACATTCTTGGTGTTATCGGCAGTATTCTCGGTATACTCTTTACGTATATTGCGCCTGAGGCAGTAGTGCTTCTTTATCCTACTCTTTTTGCACTCGTTTCGTCGTGCTTCTCATTTACTGCGGCAATGGTATTTATAAAGAAAATGAGTGAAAAGCTCTCTGATGCTATGCGTATCATTTGCACACTTGCGCTTACGCTTTTATGCCTTGCACTTTGCGGCTTTGTGCAGACAGTTCTTCTTTCAGGGCTTGACTATTATCTTAATTCCATAATTTTCAGGGGAATAAAGCTTTCGCTTATTATACCGATAGCGTACAGTGCAGTTGCATTTGTGTTGATATTTAATGAAAACACGGACGAGCATTTTATGAAAAAGGTAATAAAATGCCTTAATGCAGATATAAAGGTTTACTGGGTGATTATTGCGGGAGTAATTGGCGCAGCGGGTGCAATATATCTTATCCGCAGCGGAAATGTTACGAGTATTTCGCCCCTTGAAAACTTTATGCGCAACACAATTACCGAGCTGATGCCTGCACGCCCGCGAACAAAGGAATTTCTTATCGGCTGGCCGTGCCTGGTGCTTTTGTTGTACTATATCAAAAACACACGGTGCACGCTGCTGCAGTGGTGCTTAACTGTAGGCTCATCAATTCTTTTTGCATCGGTATTAAACAGCTTTTGCCACGTGTTTACAACATCTTCCGTTATCTTTACACGTCTTATGAACGGATTTTTGGTTGGTATGGCAATAAGCATAGCACTTTATGTTTTAAATCTTATCGCAGTACGCATAGTAAAATATTTTGTGAAAACGGGTAAAGAAAAATGGGGAATTATCTGACAACGCAAAAGGCATTTCGGTCTTTGATTGCAAGTGCAAGAAGCGGAAATGTACGTCAGGCGTATATTTTTGAGGGGATAAAAGGCATAGGTAAATTCACAGCGGCACGTATTTTTGCAAATGCAATTCATTGCACGGGCGAAAATAAACCGTGCGGAGTTTGCCCTGACTGCAAAAAGCATATTGCAAACACCCACAGTGATTTGTTTGTTGTAGGGGGAGGCGGACAGATAAAGGTTGAGGACATCCGCCAGATGAATGAGGAGCTTTATATAAAACCTGCTCTTTCATCACGTAAAATCTGTATCGTCAGAAATGCCGATAATATGAATAATGATGCACAGAACGCACTTTTAAAATCGTTTGAGGAGCCGCCCGCATATGCAGTTATAATTCTGCTTTCGGAAAATATAAAAAACCTTCTTCCTACGATACGTTCACGTGGAAACAAGGTTGTGTTTGAGCCTTTTTCAGAAAAAGAAATAAGTGAGTATCTTTTAAGGCAGTATCCCTTAAAAAAGGATGCAATTCCCTTTGTTTCACTCTATAGCGGTGGTGTTATAGGAAGGGCAATAGATATTTTAGAAAATGAGGAGTTTTTTGAAACAAGAAACAAGATGTTTCAGGCGATTGCTTCTCTTACGGGGGACAGAATGTCAATTTTTAAGCTCTCTGAGGCTTTTGGCGCAAAGGGCGGAAAGGGTGCTTTTGAAAACTGTGATTTGTACTTTGATTTGTTTACAAGCTTTATGCGTGATGTCCTTGCATTAAAAACGGGTGCACGTGTAATAAATCAGGATATGAGTGCTTTGATAGAAGGCTTTTGTGCAAAGGTTACTTCGTCAGCTGTACTTAGTATAATACAGCGAACTGCAAAGGTACGCTCAGAGCTTAATGTTTCGATGAAATATGAGTTATGGATTGTTAATATGCTGATAAATTGTTGGGAGGATATTAATGGTAAAGGTAGTAGGAGTTAAATTTAAAGAAACGGGAAAAGCATACTTTTTTGCACCCGGTAAATTTGAGCCGCAGCAGGGACAGGCAGTAATTGTTGAAACTGCACGCGGCCTTGAATACGGAACTGTTGCAATGACTGTGCGTGAAGTGGGTGAGGAGGAGATTGTTGCTCCCCTTAAGGAAATTGTCAGAATTGCGACAGAGCAGGACAAAGCGCAGGTAGAAAAAAACAAGAAAAAGGAACAAGAGGCTTTTGCAATCTGTGAGGAAAAGATATTAAAGCATAAGCTTGATATGAAGCTTGTGGATGTTGAATATACTTTCGATGCAAATAAAATCCTTTTCTACTTCACTGCAGAGGGCAGAGTGGATTTCCGTGAGCTTGTAAAAGACCTTGCAGGCGTTTTCAGAACGAGGATAGAGCTTCGTCAGATTGGTATTCGTGACGAGGCGAAGATGCTCGGCGGAATAGGAATTTGCGGAAGAAAGCTTTGCTGCAGCAGTTTCCTTGACGGTTTCCACCCCGTGTCTATCAAAATGGCGAAGGAGCAGGGATTAAGCCTTAATCCTACAAAGATTTCGGGTAATTGCGGACGACTTATGTGCTGCCTTAAGTATGAGCAGAACTGTTATGACGAATTTTTGAAGATTGCGCCTGCAGTTGGTGCAATTGTCGAAACGCCAAACGGAAAGGGCACGGTGCAGAGCGTGACAATTCTTAAGGGCATTGCCAAGGTAATGCTTGAGGGCGAGGGAGAAAATCAGCTTGTGGAAGTTAATTTCTCCGACCTTAAAATACTTAAAAACAACCACAAAAACCACGATAATGCAGATGAAAATATGAAGGAGCTTAAAAAGCTGGAGGAAAACTGATGAAGATAGTATTGCTCGATGCCGCAACAATGGGTGCAGATATTGATTTTTCGCCGCTTGAAAAAGTGGGTGAGGTTATAAAGTACCCGAACACTCTGCCATCGGAGCGTAAGGCACGTATCAAGGATGCAGATGTTCTGGTTGTGAATAAGGTTGTGCTTGACGGTGAGGTTTTAAGCGAAGCACAAAATATTAAGCTTATATGCGTTTTTGCAGTAGGGTACAATAATATAGATATTTCTTATTGCAGAGAGCATAATATAAAGGTACGCAATGTTCCGGGGTACTGCACGCAGAGTGTTTGTCAGCATACGTTTGCACTGCTTTTTGATTTAATTGAAAATATGCGTTATTATGATGATTTTGTGAAAAACGGCAAGTACAGCGACAGTGGTATAGCAAATCATCTTGGACGTCCCTTTTTTGAAATATCGGGCAAAAAATGGGGCATCATAGGTATGGGGGCAATCGGGCGAGCTGTTGCGGATTGTGCGGCGGCATTCGGCGCAGAGGTGCGTTGCAGCAGTACAAGTGGCGTTAAAAGAGAGGAAAAGTATGAAAATATCCCTCTTGATACTCTCCTTAAGGAAAGTGATATTATAAGCGTACACGCACCGCTTAACGAAAAAACGACGCATCTTATCGGGGAGAGGGAGCTTTCCCTTATGAAGAAAACTACCGTTATAATAAATGTGGGCAGGGGCGCAGTTATTGACGAGGAGGCACTTGCACGTGCAGTTGATAACGGAACTATTGCAGGATGCGGACTTGATGTTTATTCAGAGGAACCGCCCGCAAAGGAAAGTCCCATTTTAAATATAAAGGACAAAGAAAAGGTTATATACACTCCGCATATTGCCTGGTCATCAATCGAGGCGAGGGCTAGGTGTGTCAGTATGACGGCAGATAATATTTCTGCGTTTATAAAAGGTGAAAGCAGAAATGACGTCTGGCAGTGAGAGGATAAACAATGAAATTAAACACTAAAAAAGAAGCGTGCCGCTTCATCCATTTCGCGTTCCGACTAAATTTAAACAAGGCAAATGTCGCTCGCGATAGAAAACGCAGTTTCCTATACGATAAAACAGTTACGGCAGGCATAATTATGCTTGCCATAACTGTTTTTATGCTGTCATATGCGGCATTTGCAACATATGATGTGAAAATACTCGTTAACGGGGAAAGGGTGCAGACAAGCACTGTGGCGTATATTGAAAACGGCTCTACCTTAATACCTCTTCGTGATGTGTTTGAAACGCTGGGCGCAGAGGTTGTATGGGACAATGAAGACCGTTTTGCGGCAGCGGCAAAGAACGGCATAGTGGTGCAGATATATCCTGACAGCGGAAAGTTTATAAAAAACGGTCAGGAAATAGAGCTTCCTGCACCGCCCAGAATAACAAATAACAGAATAATGGTGCCGCTTCGGGCACTTTCAGAGGCTTTTGGATACAATGTACTGTGGAGCGGTGATGATTACACCGTCAGTATTACAGACACAGAGGTGCTGAAAGCTCATTTCCTTGATTGCGGTCAGGCAGATTGTGCATTTATCGAGCTTCCCGACGGAAAATGTATGCTGATAGATGCGGCGGAAAGTTCTTTTAGTAAAACACTCCAGGCATATATAAGAGATAAAGGGTATTCGCATATAGACTATGTTATTGCAACGCATCCGCACAGTGACCATATAGGCGGTATGGCACATATTCTTAAAAGCTTTTCCGTAGGCACATTTTATATGCCGAATGTGCTCCACACTACAAAAACGTATGAAAAAATGCTTGATGCACTTGCAGAAAACGGATGTGAATGTGTATATATATCTACAGGCTATGATGTTGAGATTGAGCCTTATTCAATTAAGGTTTTGTCACCTCTTCAAGAGGAATATATAAGAATGAATAATTATTCTGCCGTAATAAAGCTTTCGTATAAGGACACGCAGATACTTTTTTCTGCAGATGCGGAGGCAACTGCTGAGGAGGAAATGCTAAGCGCAGGATTTGATTTAACGGCTGATATTCTTAAGGCGGGTCACCACGGAAGTGCAACATCTACAACGCACCGATACCTGAGAGCCATTATGCCAAAGGATGTGGTGATTTCAGTGGGGCGTGATAATTCCTACGGTTTTCCGGCTTCTACCGTGCTGTCACAGATAGAAGCCCTTGGTGCGAGGGTACACCGCACAGACCTTGATGGCAATATAACGGCGGTAAGTGACGGATATATTTATGTAATGGAGAATGAATAATGGAGAATTTAATACTTTCCTTTAAAGTGGTAGCACCGCTTATAATATTAATGCTCCTCGGCGCACAACCGAAACGAAGTAATCCTTGCTCTGCCTAAAATGCCTGAAAATCGGTTTTTTCTTCGTTGTCGGTCTTGAAATACACAAAGTATTCCTGCGCCCTTTCGCCTTGAAAAACCTCGATTTTGAGACATTTTAGGTTCGGAGAATTTTTTGCACACTGTTTTTTGTCAGTACAAGGCAAAAACGAAGCATATACTGACGTATATGCAAGGCTTTTAACGCAGTAATGGCGGAAAACAGCAAGCAAAAAACAGAGCTTGGATTGCTTCGTTTCGGTTTTGCTGAGGGTACATATCTTTGATGACGCTACCGTTAAAAAAATGAACACGGCTGTTTTTAAGGTGTTTCTTCCCGCTTTGATTTTTTATAATATATATAACTCATCAATTGAGGATATAAAGGATATCAGGGCGGCACTTTATGCATCAATTGTTCTTATGTCGGCATTTACTGTTTGCAGTGTTCTTATTTGCTTTATTGAAAAGGACGCCCGAAAGCGTGGCGTAATGGTTCAGGGCATCTGCCGCAGTAATTTTGTAATTTTCGGTGTCCCGCTATGCGTATCCCTTTGCGGAGATGAGATACTTGGAAAAATATCTGTTGCAGTTACAATTATTATCCCTGTCATTAATATATTATCGGTTGTTGTGCTTGAAGTTTTCCGTGGCGCAAAGCCGAGTGCTAAAAAGATATTAAAGGGAATTATAACAAATCCCCTGACGATTGCATCGGCGCTCGGTATGATTGCCCTTGTAAGCGGTATTAAGCTTGGCAGCGTTCTTACAAATGCACTTGGCGATGTTTCCAAAATTGCGACACCTCTTGCGCTTATTCTGCTTGGTGCATCGATTGACCTTAAAAAGGTCAGGGGAAATATGAGGCTACTCTTAATTGCTGTTTTAGGTAAGCTTGTAGCAGTGCCGTTTATCGGCATTTTTATAGCTGTCCTTATGGGTATGCGTGGTGGGGATTTAGCTCTTTTAATAGCGGCACTCGCTGCACCGACGGCAGTTTCATCATACCCGATGGCACTGTCAATGGACGGTGACGGGGAGCTTGCGGCGCAGATTGTAGCTTTTGGTACAGTGCTTTGTATAGTGACAGTATTTTTATGGGTGTTTGTTTTAAAACAACTTGGTTTAATTTAAAAAATGGCACGATTTGGGGACTGTCCCCAAATCGTGCCATTTTTCTTTTTTTTAGTGAGCAGCCCTGTAAGCCGAGTTCTGTCATTTAAAACGGTCATCTATCTACGCCGTATATCTCTATACGGCTCCAGCCGCCCGTCGGATTATAGGTCGGACAAACCAATCCTGTCGGCGTTGCTTCAGATGGGGTTTACATGGCACAAAGCGTTACCGCAATGTCGGTGGGCTCTTACCCCACCTTTCCACCCTTACCCGATAAATCGGGCGGTTTATTTCTGTTGCACTTTCCTTAGAGTCGCCTCCACCGGGATTTCTCCGGCATCCTGTCCTGTGAAGCTCGGACTTTCCTCATCAGCGAAAAATCGCTGCCGCGACCGTTCAGGCTGCTCATAACCAAAACGAAGTTAGGTTAATATAATATCATAAAATATCGTCTGTGTCAATTAAGGGCGAGGTTTCAGCCTCGCTTATACATATGCTAAGCTTCCCCTCAAACTTTTGTGTGAGCTTACGCTCAAGGAGCTTTGTCACAATTTTTTCGCTGTCAAAATGCCGCATCTCGATAAAATCAATGTTGTCACTGATTTTAAATGCAGACATTTCGTGATGCTTTAAATCACCTGAAATATATACATCTGCCCCTGAGTCTTTTGCTATGGTGCAAAGCTCGCCACTACCACTGCCGTTACATACTGCAACGGTTTTTATTTCCCTGTCAGCGCTAAAGGTTGAAAAAAGCTTTTTAATCTTAAATTCTTTCTTGATTTTTTCGCATAAGGTTTTTGCAGTAGCACCTTTTGGCGCTTTGCAAAGCCTTCCCAAAGCACCCTCAAGGTTTGAAATCGGGTCAAGCGAGAGAAGAGAGCACACCTCGTCAGTAAGACCTGATGGCGCACTGTCAAGATTTGTGTGTGCACTGTATATGCTGATACCGTTTTCAATTGCACAAAGGAGCATTTCGCCCTCATCTGAGCTGTCTGTAATGCTTTTAATAGGATTAAATATTACGGGATGATGCGTAATAATAAGCTCTGCACCCATATTTGCCGCCTCACGCACTACGTTTTTATTTGCATCAAGGCACAGAAGGACTTTTGTAATGTCTTTATCACTGCGCCCTGCGAGAAGACCTACATTATCAAAATCCTCGGCATATTCTTTTGGGAAAAGCTGTTCAATATAATCAGTAATTTCCTTTAACTTTACCATGCTTATTATCCTTTCAGTAGCTTTTCATATTCTGCTTTAAGATAAAGACAGTGCTTCTCCCTTTCGTTTGCAGAAGGGGAGGAGGAGATGCTTTTCAGGATAACGTCTATTTCATATAAACGGTATCGTACATAGTCCTCAAAAAGTGGTGGTCTGTGCTTTATGAGAAACGGCCCTATTTCCATTTCAACTTCACTAAGATGGGGACTTTCACCACGTTTTGCAAGAAGAGCCGTATACATTTTTCTGCCCTCACTGCAAATAGCTTCCTTTTCTATTACATAGCCGTTTTTGCACAGATATTCCCGAAGGTGTCTGTGTGCCGTCTGCATCTGCAGTACAAAATACGTACATCCCTTTTCGTTTTCAAGAATACTCGCAATGGTTTCGCCGCCCATTCCTGCGATAATAGCGCACTGTGCCTCTTTATCCTTTATTGCACAAAAGCCGTCAGAAAGCCTTGTTTCCACAATATCTCCTGCCTGGAAAAGGGCAATGTTTTTTTCAGCCTGAAAAAGAGGCCCCTTTTTAATATCTGCGGCAATAACCTTTTTTGCGATACCTTTCTTCGCAAGATAGATTGCCACGTAGGCGTGGTCAGTTCCTATATCACAAAGAGAAGAGCACGGGGGAACAAGGTCTGCTATCATTTTTAGTCTGGGGGTTAAATTCTTTTCGATGTTCAGCATAAATCTATTACTTGCAGAGCTTTGCAACTGCTTCGCTTATTACCTTTCCGTCAGCCTTGCCCTTAAGCTCTGCCATAACAGTTTTCATTATCATTCCCTTGTTCTTTGTCGCAATAAGCTCGGAATATTTTTCGGTAAGGAGTGTTATTATCTCCTCCTCGCTAAGCTGAGCGGGAACATACTCCTGAATGATTTCGTAATTTGTTTTGTAGGATTCTAAAAGGTCAGTTCTTTCAGCAGGGCAGGTGTCAAGCTGTTCCTTTGCTGTTTTAAGTTCTTTTAAAAGAACGCTGTCTGTCATTTCCTCCGTAATATCGTTACGCACACCGTTATCTATACCGTATTTTTTAACAGCGGCAATAAGGGATGATATTACATCCTTTCTAACCTTATCCTTTGCCTTCATAGCGGCAATCATATCTTTCTGAAGTTCCTGAAGTGTCATTTTTAAACAATCCTTTCTATGTTTTATTTTTCTAAGGGGATTGTTAAGGGTGCTCCCTTAACATGAATTTCGTTAAAACCGGGGGCGTGTACCTCGGTTTTAACACCTATAAAGGGCTGGCACGGTGAGTGCCGCGCGAGCGAAAGCCCTTACCTCGAAAGAGAATGTTTTGCTTGCAAAACTTCTTTTTCGAAAGGCGTCAGTTTGGCATCAACCCACTGTTAGCCATACTTACAAAAATTTCAGGGGATGCGGCAATAATATGGTCAATAACACTTATACCGATTCCCTCAAGCAACGGACATAATGAATTTGTCAGTAGTCTGTCCTCCTCCGACGCATAAGCCGTTGCGGCAGGGTGGTTGTGTGCGAGAATAACGCTCTCTGCATTATGCCGCAGTGCACATTCAATAACCTTTCTCGGATGCACGTCTGCACGTGAAACTGTACCCTGCTCCAAAAGCTCAAACGCAAGAACACGCCTTTGCGCATCAAGGCATATTACACCGAAAACCTCGTTTTTAAGACAACCTATCGTAGAACATACGAAAAGCCCTGCGTCCTGAGAATTTTGAAGTGTTTTTTTATCCCTGACCAGAAGGCTCGTATAAAACTGCGAAATATGCGGAATTAATTTTATAAGTGTCGCTGTATGCTCCCTCACGCCGTCAACTGTGCAAAGCTCCTGGATAGAAGCATTGAAAACAGAATTAAGCGTGGAAAACTTTTCAAGAAGTCTGTGCGCAAGAGGGTTTGTATCGCCCTGCGGAATTGCATAATAAAGGAGAAGCTCCAGCACCTCATGGTCTTCAAAAGAGCCGAGCCCCTCATTTAAAAATCTGTTTTTTAATCTTTGTCTGTGACCTGTATGCATAATATCACTTGCCCGTAATTTCTAAAAATTCTTCTTTCGTAATCAGTGCGTTAAGCGCATCAATTAATGCCGATACGCTGATTTTTTGCGGAATGGAAAGGTGCTTGCACAGCGTTTCTCTCGCAATTGCGCTCTCTGCTGTGCCGTAAAGCCCCGCATCAAATAAATCATTTTTTGTAATCTTTTCGCCCTTATCTTCGGGGGAGGAGTAATGTGACAGTACCTCTTCAAGCGTTTTTTCATCTATGCCTTCAACGCCGAGCTTACCCTCCTTGGAGGGTAAGCTCTTTCTGCGTTCTTTGCCGAAAATTTCAGGAATATATGCCTGACGGACATCGCCTTCGTTTACAAAACCCTTTATATGGTTTCGTATCATAAAGCCTGCCCTGTCAGAGTCTGTCAGAATCAGAAGACCCCGCTTTTTTGCAAGGTTGCGTAAAAACTCACGCTTTTCCTTATCTTTAAAAATACGAAATCCCTCTGTCGTAAAAATGGGGGAGGAACAGACACGTTCCAGCCTCATTTTATCATATTTGCCCTCTACAATGATGGCTTCTTTTATATTTATCATCAGTTTGTTTCTATAAGACCGTAGTTACCGTCCTTGCGGCGGTACACAATGTCAGTGGTGTTTGTCTGTGCATTACGGAATACGAAGAAGGAGTGACCTATAAGGTTCATCTGCAGTACAGCCTCCTCCGCACTCATCGGCTTCACCTGATGGGTTTTGGTTTTAACGATTTTAATTTCGGATTCATCCTCTAAAGCATCTGTACCGAAATCAAATTCCTTGTTAACACCTTCACGGAGCTTTTTTGCAAGACGTGTTTTGTTTTTGCGAATCTGGCGCGTAATTGACTCAACAATTTCATCTGTTGCGTTATAAACCTCTTCGTTGCGCTCCTCCGCACGGTATATCATATCAGGAGTGCGGATAGTAACTTCAACAATCATTTTATCTTTTTGAGTGCCTACAACAATGTCGGCAGAAACGTCATCATCAAAGAACTTTGAAAGCTTGTCTACCTTTTTGATAATCATTTCTTTCTTTTCAGTGCCAAGTTGTACTTTCCTCAAATAAATGTTAGTTTTCATATATGCCCCTCCTTAAAATAGTTGTAGTAAAGGAAATTATCCCTTTATTAATTATATTATACTATATGTAAGTGGGTTAGTAAACAGAAAATTGAAAATTTAATAAATTTTGTTTCTCAGAAAATTATGCTTTGTTGACATCAAAGCGTTATATTGTTATAATAAAAACACAGATGTTTTTGAAAGAAGATGTTAACTATGAAATATAATGTAAAAGTAAAAAAACTTACGGAAGGTGCAATAATCCCCACCTACGGAACGGAGTTTTCCGCAGGGGCAGACCTTTATGCATATGCTGATGCACCCATAATAATTAACCCGCATCAAACTGTGATGGTACATACGGGAATTGCTATGGAAATTCCTGTGGGCTATGCAGGGCTTGTATATGCACGCAGCGGAATGGCTGCAAAACGTAATCTCGCACCTGCAAATAAGGTTGGTGTTATTGACAGCGATTACCGTGGCGAAATTATGGTTGCGCTTCATAACCACGGGGAAGAGGCGCAGACAATAGAAAACGGGGAGCGTATTGCGCAGCTCGTTATAACGCCTTTTGTCACTGCAGAGTTTTTAGAAGCGGATGAGCTTTGTGAAACAGTACGTGGAGAGGGCGGCTTTGGCTCAACGGGAACAAAATAAGTTCCTTAGTCTTAAAAATAAAAAGGGGGTGTAAAAAAACTTGTTTTTTTACACCCCCTTTTTTGGGGGATAGGAAAAAATGCTTCAGAACGGACAAACTGAGCCAACAAAGCCCATATATGGGCTTTGTTGGGTTACCCGAAGGCGTACGTGGGTACGTC
>JAZORN010000058.1:0-17720 GCA_045656645.1 Clostridia bacterium
AATTTAAAAAAACTTGCAAAGTGGAAATGGAAGGGCAATAATACACCTTCCAAATTGCTTATTTTTATCTTAAATTTAATAAATATGAAGAAGAACCCGATTTTTGCCTAACGCAAAGTCGGGTTCTTCGACAGTCTGAAAGGATGTAAAAAAGATTGCTTTTTTACATCCTTCTTTTTTGCCGTATAGGAATTTGCGTAATTTTATTGCGAGCGACATTTGCCTTGTTTGAATTTAGTCGGGACGCGAAATGGGTGAAGCGGCACGCTTCTTTTTTGCAAAGTTTGTGTTGTTTGCAGATTGCAGTGCTTAATTATTTGTGGTATAATTAATAAATACAGAAATTTATTTTACAAATGAAAAGAGGAAAAAGATATGTGTATATGGGGAAACAAAGATGATGAAAAATTTGAATACACCTTTTTTGACGATAAGAAGATAAGCGATAAGCCGGATTATCATCTTGACACGATTTATGAGAAATGTATTGAAGAAATGACTCTGCAACAATCAAAAAGGGATCAGATTATAACCGTTTATGTTGCAATGTGCTCATTTGTTGTGTCATATATTTTATCAAGTGAGATGCTCAGCTTTTTTGCAAAGGGGCTTGTGTTTTTTGCGTTATCAGTAATAGGTCTTGGATTTTCGCTTATTATAACGAGGTACCGTATATACAAAGAAGCTTATTGGATATGCTGTCAGACGATTACAAATTTAATGAGTGTTAGGGAAGAAGAAATTAATAAAGAAACTATTCAGGGTCTTTATTATAAGTGTCTGAAGAAAAAAGGAGAAAAATTTATAAACGCAGGCACAACGCCGAATAAGTTTAAGTATTGGACATTCTTTCAAAAAAATATTTTCAGCGGTGAAACAATATACTCTCTGATTCATTCATTTATTGTATCAGCACTTATAGGATTAAGTACCTTTATGACTATGGCTATGAGTAATGATGAGAAGAAATGTATAATTGTGGCACTTTCAATGGGTGTACTTTCATTTATATGGCAAGTATACATATATTTTAAAAATCTTATCGGGATATACAGTGTGCTTGTCGACGGAACTGATACATCATTTAACAAGGCATTTTCCAAAGCGTGGTTCCTACATTTGTATATCGATAAGGACGAAAAAAAAGCAGAACAAAATTCTAATAGCGGAAAAGCTAAATAATAATCGGTTGCAAAAAGACAGATTATGTGCTATACTAACATTTAATTATGTTTGTTTGGAGGGATTTATATGCCGCTTGATGCGATTGCACTGGGTGCGATTGCCCGTGAGCTTGCGCGCGAGCTTGAGGGCGCAAAAATTGAAAAAGTGCATCAGCCCGAGCGTGATGAAATCCTTCTTGTTTTAAAAGGTTATAGAGGGACAAGAAAGCTTGTTATAAGTGCGTCGTCTGCCAATGCAAGGATGCATCTTATAATGGAAAGCAAGGAAAACCCCGCAGTTCCCCCGATGTTTTGTATGCTTCTTAGAAAGCATCTTACGGGTGGAAAAATATGCAGTATAAAACGGCTTGGCTATGAGAGGGCAGTTGATATTGAAATCTCGTGCAGAAATGAGCTGGGTGACCTTACTGTGCGGCACATAATCTGTGAGGTTATGGGACGAAACAGTAATATTATTTTCCTTGATGAAAACAGAAAAATAATTGACAGTGTAAAGCATATTGATTTAAGTGTAAGCTCACTAAGAAACATTCTGCCCGGACTTTTATATATGATGCCGCCTGACGGGGGACGGCTTAATCCGTCGGACGCATCAAGTGAGGACTTTTTAAAAATCCTTATAAATTCGCCCGAAGGACGTGAGGCAGATAGGGCAATAACCGATGCCGTTATGGGGATAAGCCCCCTTCTTGCAGGGGAGTGTGTTTTCCGTGCGTGCGGCAACAGGAAAATGCTTATTGGGGAGCTTTCCCATAGCGATATGGAAAGGATTTCAGGCGAGCTTTCCCTGATGCTTGAAAAGGCGGAAAAGGGTGAATATTCGCCGTGCATCATATTTTCAGAGGATGGGGCAAAGGCGGCAGATTTTGCCCCGTTTGAGATAAAGCAGTACGGAGCACTCAGAAAATGCAAAAAAGCAGAAAGTATGAATGATGCTGCGTGTGAATTTTATTTTATGCGTGATTTATATGCACGTATGACAGACAGAAGCAGCAGTATAACAAAGATTATTACAAACAACCTTAAAAGAGCACAAAGGAAGCTTGATATACTGCAGGCGGAGCTTAAAGAAGCGGAAAACAGAGAACAGCTCAGAATTTGCGGTGACCTTATCACTGCAAATCTTTACCGTATGCAAAAAGGGGATAAGGTATTAAAGGCTCAGAACTTTTATGATGAAAATAATGCGGAAATTGAAATTAAGCTTGATGTAACCCTATCACCTTCTCAAAACGCAAAAAAGTATTATACAAAATATAAAAAAGCGAAAAACACACAAATTTATGCAAGTGAGCAGATTAAAATAACGCTTGACGAGATTGAGTATCTTGATTCTGTGTTATACAGTGTATCGAATGCACAAACTGTAGCACAGCTTGGTGAAATAAAGGCGGAGCTTTCGTTGTACGGCTATATAAAAAGCGATACGGGCAAAAAGAAAAAGGATAAGCAGCCCCCTCTTGGAAAACCGCTTGAATTTGAATATAACGGATATACAATTTACGTTGGCAGAAATAATGTTCAAAACGATTATCTTACCCTTAAAATGGGGCGCAGCCGTGATTTATGGCTGCACACGAAAAATATTCCCGGCTCGCACACTATTGTAAAGTATATGGGCGAGGAATTTCCCAACGATGTAATAGAGGTGGCAGCATCTATTGCGGCATTTTATTCCAAGGCAAAAAATTCGCCATACGCAGAGGTTGATTACTGCCCTGTAAGTCACGTCAAAAAGCCATCGGGTGCAAAGGCGGGTATGGTAATCTATGAGGGGTACAATACTGCACGTGTTAAGCCCAGACTTATACCTGACGGGCAAAAAGCAGAAGAATTAAGGAAATGATATTATGCAAAAATATCTTGATAAAATAAATAGTCCTGACGATTTAAAAAAGCTGAGTAAGGAAGAAATCCCCGTGCTTTGCAGTGAAATAAGGGAGTTTCTTATAAACAGTGTTTCAAAAAGCGGCGGACACCTTGCGGGAAATTTAGGTGTTGTAGAGCTTACAATTGCACTGCACAGAGTTCTTGATACTCCCAATGATAAAATTGTGTGGGATGTAGGACATCAGTCCTATGTTCATAAAATTCTCACGGGACGAAAGAATGAGTTTGATACACTTCGCAAAATGGACGGTCTTAGCGGTTTTTGCAGTCCTCAGGAAAGTGAGTATGACACAACCTTTACAGGCCACGCATCCTCATCGCTTTCTGCTGCAGCAGGAATTGCAGCGGCAAGGGATGTTTCAGGGGAAGATTATACGGTAGCGGCAGTTATAGGTGACGGCGCATTTACGGGCGGTCTTGCGTTTGAGGCACTTAACAATATAGGACATTCAAAGTCAAAGATATTGATTATCCTAAATGATAATGAGATGTCTATAGCGGAAAATGTAGGAGCTTTCTCCGCATTTTTATCAAGGGCAAGGACAAATCCCAGATATACTGCATCAAAGCGTAAAATAGTAGAGAAAATCAAAAATATGCCCGGTGGCGGAAAGAAATTAATGCAATCACTGCAGAATATAAAACGCCATATTAAATGGATGGTTACCCCAAACCTTCTTTTTGAGCAGTTTGGAGTTACGTACCTTGGTCCCGTTAACGGACACTGTGTAGAGGATATGGAGGATTTACTGCGGCGTGCAATGACGCTTGATGAACCCGTTCTCATTCACGTTATTACGAAAAAGGGAAAGGGGTATTCCCCTGCGGAAAAAAGTCCGCAGGTTTTTCACGGGGTAGGCCCGTTTGAAAAAAGCACGGGAGAGTTTGAAAAGAAAAAGGCATCTTTTTCTGATGCCTTTGGAAAAACGCTCTGCACTCTTTGTGAAAAAAACGATAAAATAGTTGCAATAACACCTGCAATGATACCGGGAAGCGGTCTTTTGGAATTTTCAAAGAAATTTCCCGAAAGGCTTTATGATGTAGGTATAGCAGAGGGGCACGCAGTTACCTTTGCAGGAGGACTTGCAAGAGGGGGATTAATTCCCGTTACTGCTATATATTCCTCTTTCTTGCAGAGGGCATACGATAACCTTATCTGTGATGTGGCACTTGCAAATTATCACGCCATTTTTGCAGTTGACAGGGCAGGACTTGTCGCAGGTGACGGTGCTACACATCAGGGAATGTTTGATATTTCATATCTTACATCTATACCGAATATGACGCTTCTTTCTCCGTCGTGCTATGGTGAGCTTGAAAAAATGCTCTGCTATGCAGTAAATCAGCATAACGGACCGATTGCCATAAGATACCCGAGAGGAAGAGAAAAAGCAGATATTAATAACGGTGATTTTATACTTGGACGTGCAAGTATAGTGCGTGAGGGTACAGACGTTACCATTGCTGCTGAAGGGCAGAGTGTATATACGGCACTTTGTGTTGCAGAAATTTTAAAAGAAAAGGGTATCAGTGCAGAAATTATAGATGTACGCACCATAAAACCTATTGATTTTGATACTGTGTTTAAAAGCAGCAGAAAGACAGGTTATCTTTATACTCTTGAGGAAAATCTCCGCCGTGGAGGAATGGGTGAAATGCTTTCATCATATGCAAAGGAAAGCGTTGAGCCATTCAAAGTGAAAATAAAGGCGATAGAGGACACATTTATTCCTCACGGCACTATAAATGAGCTTAATGAAAAATACGGATTTACGGCAGAAAAAATTGCCCTTGATATAGAAAGGATGCTTTCAAAGTGAAAATCAGACTTGATGCATATTTAGTTGAAAACGGTCTTGTTTCAGGCAGGGACCTTGCAAAAAGCCTTATTATGGAGGGCAAGGTTTACGTTAATAATCAGAAAGCCGATAAAGCGGGGGAGCAGGTAGGCGAAAAGGACAAGGTCGAGCTTAGGGGAGATACCCTTAAATATGTAAGCCGCGGCGGATTAAAGCTTGAAAAGGCGGTAAGCACATTCCCCATAAACCTTGACGGCTCAGTTGCAATGGATATAGGTGCATCTACGGGCGGATTTACAGATTGTATGCTTCAAAACGGCGCAAAAAAAGTTTTTGCAGTAGATGTGGGATACGGACAGCTTGCGTGGAAACTACGCACGGATGAGCGCGTGGTTAATATGGAGCGTACAAACATACGTTATGTAACTCCCGAAGATGTTGGGGAAGAACTTGATTTTGCATCAATTGACGTTGCGTTTATATCGCTTAAACTTGTGCTTCCCGTGGCAGAAAAACTGCTTAAGGAAAACGGAGAGCTGGTCGCCCTTATAAAGCCGCAGTTTGAGGCAGGGCGTGACAAAGTAGGAAAAAAAGGTGTTGTGCGTGACCCTGCCGTTCATCGTGAAGTTATATGTGAGGTTACACAGTTTGCGCAGGAGTGCGGATTTTGCGTGCTCGGGCTTGAATTTTCACCTATAAGAGGACCCGAGGGAAATATAGAATACCTTATGTATGCTAAAAAATGCAGTGAATTTGAAAAGAAAAATTTTGAGGAAGAGATTGCCGCCCTTGTGGACAAAAGTCATCTGGAGGCAAAATAAAGTGGTGAAGATATGCTTTTTACTATAGATAAAAATAAAAGCCTTGCTCTTTTGCAGGCTGTAATGGCGTTTTTTCTGGTGCTGGCACCGTCAGCTTTGGAACTGCTACCTATACATTCAGCTGTTTACGCACTGTTTATTGTTTTTACTTTGATTTTTACGGTACGAATAAAGAAAACTCAAAAGGTGTATTTTTCACCTGTACATTTGGTTTTACTCCCTTTCCTGGTGTATGTTATAATATCGTCACTATGGGCGAAAAACAATGAAGGACACCTTATATATACTTTTATAATTATGACCGTAATTGTTTTTCTTTGCACTGCTATAGATTATTTTAAGGAAAGCAGCCCTGATAATATAAACCGCAGAATGATGTATTTAATGCTTTCTTCAGGAACACTGTGTGCACTGATGAACATTGGTTACTGGTTTTTATACATACTTCCCGTAGGGGGAAAGAGTGCCTTTTCATTCGGAATGGGAACTAATGACTTTCTCGCTGTGTTTATGCTTCTTTCTATGGCTTGTGGTCTGGCTTTAATGAAGTCAAATTCACAGACGAGAAGAAGATTTATTATAATCAGCTTTATCATAATGCTCTTCGTTTTTGTGATGACAAAAAGCCTTATTGGCTTTATTGCGGCAATTTTATTATGTGCTATTACCGTTTCCTCAAGGCAATCGGAAAAGATGTTTTTACCAATTTCATTGATATCGGTTGCAGTTCTGGCGGGAATAAGTATAGCAGTTTCGACTGTAATGCCGTGGGGAGAATTTACGGGAGATTTGTTTGACCTCTTTCTGAGCCACCCTATGGGAAACGGCGGAGGAGTAGTCAGTGCACAGGCAATTTATGCCTCGAAAGCTTACGGTAATGGCATCTCTGCACCGCTTTCCATGCTCATATTTGCACAGTCGGGTGTTTTGGGCGCAGTGTGTACTGTAGCCATATATCTGCGCACGTTAATTCACTTTTTAAAGCTTAGAAATCACAGTAGTCTGATATCACTTTTGGTACTGACTTTAATAATGGTTTTACCGTTTGAAAACAGCTACGCAGTGCTCTTTTTATGGCTTGGTCTTTTTGCCTGTAACGAACAGGCGCTCTCAATGTGTATGGTAAGAAATATTAAAAGCAGTTCTCTTGAAAAAACAGTGTACACACTGGCGGTAGTTACAACTGTTTGCATATTGCTTTTTATACAGTGCTTTATGCGTGTGTGTGCCGATAAAAAATTTGATAATAAGGATTATATGTCAGCGTACAGCATTTACAGAGCGGCTGCAGCGATAAATATTTCAGACAGTGAAAGCTGCCATATGGCGGCAAAATCCCTTCGCAAGGGTGCAGATATAAAAGCAATGCGTGATGAAGCCATTGCACTTATTGATAAAGCAATAAAAAGAGATGAAAGCAATCTTGAAAATATCGTTGAAAAAGCACGTATCTACAGCGCCTGTGAGGAATACGATTTGTGTGCGCAGCAGTACAGAATTGCTTCGCATAGTGCAAAGGTAAATGAAAAATATAATCTCGCACTTTCCAAAACGCTTTATAAAATAGTTAAGAAAAATCCGAAAGGAAGCAGTGAAACAAAGCGTGCATATGAAGAAATTCTCGCCATTGCGCAAGAAACGCAAAATCTTGATTACAGAAAAGAAATAAATGATATTGCCGATAAGGCACTTGTGTTTACAAAAGGGGAGCTTACGGGTGAAGAAGATAATTAAAGATGCTCTGTTCTGGATGATACTCATTGTGATTGTAGGCGGAGCTTTATTTATAAATAAATATGAAAATACCAAAGAGGAAGAGAAAATAGTCGGTGTACACGTAAAAGGTGAAGTAAGTGCCCCCGGTTATTACGAGCTTCCTTACGGCAGCAGGGTAAAGGATGCAGTAAGATATGCCGGCGGAGAAACAAAGGAAGCAGACCTTGCGGCACTGAACCTTGCAATGAAACTGCGTGACGGAGAAGAACTGATAATCGCTAAAAAGGGAGAAAATCAGGAAAGTGAACAGGGCGGAAAAATTAATATTAATACCGCCGATGTATATAATCTGTGCAAGCTTGAGGGCATAGGTGAAAAGCTTGCGGGAAGAATTATTGCGTACAGAGCAGAGAAAGGAAATTTTAAGACGATAAATGCCCTTAAAAAGGTTTCGGGAATAGGCGAGGAAAATTTTAATAAAATAAAGGACAAAATAACGGTATGAGAAATAATCACCTCTGTAGTTGAATATATTCAATTACAGAGGTGAATTTTTTTGTCGTATATGAATTTGCGTGAAATCAGGACGCATGAAACTATGTTCGCACAGAGTCAGGGTGCGAAATTGGTGAAGCGGCACGCTTCTTTTTTGGAAAAGCTACACCTTCTTAAATTGTCAGAAAAAAAGGAGCTTTTTTCGCCTGCTTTTGAAACCGAAGAAAAAGAAGAAATACCCGTTACATATCTTAAAAATACCAAAAGTGCACTGAAAAAGCTTGTAAAAAAGACAAATGAAACAATCTTCCTTATAGAAAACGGAAGAGAGAGGGAAAAGATTTTTCAAAATAAAATAAAAGAATATACTGATTATTCGCCCGATATTTTTTTCCCTGTACTTGAAAAAATATTTTGTGCATATATAAAGAAAGATGCAGAAATCCCCTTAGGGGAAATATATGTGCTTGCGCCGCCCCATTTTGCGTGCCGGATAATTTCTTTATTATACCCGTATGCAAGGCTTTTTACTGTGATTTCACACGAGGAGTATCAGGGGAAGATGTATGATGAAATATATTTTAAGCACGGGACACTGATACGCCAGATGGAAGTTTTTAATAACGATGTAAGAGAGGATTGCGTTGTTATCAGAATGTCGGGGGAGCATGTGCCCCTATGGATTAAATGTCCTGTTCTTGATATGGGGTGCCAACCACAAAGAGCAGCACGCAGCCTCATAATGAAGGATGTTTGTATAACAGACGATTTTTTATCTGAGACGGAAAAAGAATGGGGAGGCAAAGCGGGCGCAGTGCTTTTTTCTCTGATTGGAAAAAAACCTTCAGAAAATGCTAAAATAAATATTGGCAAAAAAGCAGACAAAATTTTTTTACTTGACACAAATGCATTTTAATACTATAATAAAAGGAGTGTGTGGAGGCTATGTGTCTTTATACAAGGAAAATGAAAAGAGGTTGTATGGAAATGGCAAAAAAGGTGTTGCTCACGGCTGAGGGCTTAAAGAAGCTCCAGGATGAGCTTGATAATCTTAAAAATGTCAGAAGGAAGGAAAATACCGCTGCACTTAAGGTTGCCAAATCTTTTGGTGACTTGTCCGAGAACAGCGAGTATGACGAAGCAAAGAATGAGCAGGCAGAGATAGAGGCAAGAATTGCTGAGATAGAAAATATGCTCAAGAATGCTGAAGTAATTGATGAGGATGATATTGCAACAGACGTTGTTTCGGTTGGCGCAAAAATAAGCGTTAAAGACCTTGATGACGGGGAAGTGGCTGAGTATCTTATCGTAGGCTCAACGGAGGCTGACCCTATGAAGGGAAAAATTTCTGACGAGTCGCCTTTGGGAACTGCCCTTTTGGGACATAAGGAAGGCGAAAAGGTAGTTGTTGAAGCTCCAATGGGTAAGATGGAATATCAGATTATAAAAATTTCAAAGTAAATGTCGAAAGCTGCAGCTAAACTGCAGCTTTTGATTTTGCAAATTAAAATACTGTGAACAATTTGTAAAATCAAAGCCCGATAGGTTGAAATAAAAAATTTCAGTTATATAATAGTAGGGTGATTTTAAGAAAGGGAAGATGCATATGAAAAAGAAAATCTTGTCACTTTTTACCTGTATTGCAATTGTAATTTCATTTTCAGTAAATGTATTTGCGCAGGATGAAGAGGTGCATACATCTTATACACTCAGCCTTGAGGACGCTATAAGAATGGCAACAGAGGACAGCCCTCAGTTTATAAGCGCAGATGTGAAAATTGAGGATGCAAAAAGACAACTTAAAGAAGCGCAGAAGGATAAAAGGAATTTTAAAGGTGTAATCAGACTTCCTGCTATGCTTTCAAGTGTTGCGCTCAAGCAGGGTTACTATGTGAAGCAGGCGGAAATCGGGGTTAAAAGTGCCGAAATGGAAAAGGTACAGGCACAGAGTAAGACTGCCTATGATGTCACGCAAAAGTATTATGGTGTGAAGCTTTCAGAGGCTCTTTTAGAAAGTGTGCGAAGCGGTTATCAGCTTGCCCTTGAAAATAAAAATACTATGGATACACAGTTTTCACTCGGCCTTGTTTCCGAACTTGATGTAAAAAATGCCGAGTATGCTTTAGCACAGGCGAAAAATTCGTGCGATACATATGAAAGAAATTTCGATATAGCAAAGAAAAGTCTTTTGATTGCACTGCAGATTGATGACGAAAATGCTCAGCTTACTTTAACTGATGATATAGAGTATGAGGAGTTTTCTTCAAACCTTTCAGAGGATATTGCAGGTGCTATGAATGAAAGATATGACATTTATTCGCTGAAATCAGCATACGAGCAATCCTTAAGCTACAGAAAGGTTACAGAGGTTCTTGGAATGAGTTCATCTGATTATTCTGCGGCAAACAATAATGTTATACAGATGGACTATAACTATACAAATACTAAAAAGCTTATAGCTCTTTCGATAAATTCAAGCTATAATGCAATACTTGATGCACACTCCGCATTAAAGCTTGCAGAGCAAAACGTAAGTATTAAAGAGCAGGAATATAATGTTGCCGGAATACAGTATTCATTGGGAATGATAACAAATACCCAGCTTACGGCTGCAATGAACAGTGTGACAAATGCACGTATTGAGCTTGAAAATGCAAAGCTTACATACAAGCTTGCCGTAAAGAAATACGGATATGAAATTTCAATAGGGCTATAAGAGATAGGGAAAGGAACAGTAAAATGAAGAAAATAGCATCATCAGCACTTATACTCATAATGTTACTTACGTTGTCAGGCTGTGGCAAGGGGAAGAAGACTTCTGCACCCGTGCAGGGAGATACAGCGGTAAATGTTTCTGTCTTTGAAACAAAGAAAAAGACCATTGAGGATACTGTTACATATACAGGTGAAATAAAGGCATCTGCAGCGGCAAGCATTTCTGCAAAGGCAAGTGGAGTTGCAAAGGCAGTGTATAAGGAAATCGGTGATTTCGTCAGCGAGGGAGATATCCTTCTTATAATCGACGATACAGATTACCGCACACAGTACAATCAGGCAAATGCTGCTTATGAGGCGGCACGTGCTCAATATAACAGCATAACAAACGGCGGTGCACAGCAGACAAAGCTGCAGCTTGAGGCGGCACTTAATTCTGCAAAGATAGAGTATAACAACGCAAAAAGCAATTACGAAAATCAGAAGGTTCTTTACGAAAACGGTGCAATCAGCAAGAGCGCATATGATGCCGCTGTTACCCGTTATGATAATGCACAGATAAATTTTAATACTGCGCAGAGTAACTATGACCTTACAATCGGTGTAGTGCTTGAGGAAAATAAGACGAGTGCACAGGCAAGTCTTAACAGTGCCAAGGTAGCTCTTGAGGCAGCATCAAATGCCCTCCAGAATACTGTTGTAAGGGCGCCGATTTCAGGATACATAGCAGGCAGAAATGCGAATAAAGGTCAGATGGTTGCTCAGGGAGTTGAAATTTTCTCCATAAAAGCAACAGAGCTTGTTGAGGCAAAAATCAATGTTACCGAGGCTGTTATTTCAAAAATTTCTCTGGGAACAAAGGCAACCATTGGTGTTAAGGCGGCAAACGCAGAAAATATTGAGGGCAGTGTAACTACTCTCAGCCCCACCAAAAATGCACAGACGGGAATGTATCAGGTAGGAATTACAATAGATAATTTTGACGGTATTCTTAAGGACGGTATGTTTGCTGATGTAAAGCTTGCCCTGAGTGTGAGTGAGAAGGCACTCGTTATTCCCTCTGAGGCTGTTTTAGAGGATGAGGACGGTAAAAAGTACGTTTTTGTTGCAGATGAAAATACTGCAAATAGGGCGAATATAGAGACGGGCATAATTACCGATGAATATACGCAGATTTTAAAAGGCATTAAAGAGGGAGATAAGGTAGTTGTTTCAGGTCAGGACTATCTGTCTGAAAAGAATAATAAAATCAAGATTGTAAAGTAAGGGGCGAATAGCAGTGAAATTATATGAATTATCAGTAAAAAGACCAATTGCCGTTACAATGGCAGTGCTGATATTTGTCGTTATAGGTGTTTATTCGCTTTCTATGCTTCCCATTGATGCGATGCCTGAAATGGACCTTAAGATGGCTGTCGTAATGACAACTTATCAGAACGTAGGCTCGGAAGAAATTGAAAACCTTATAACAGAGCCGATAGAAGAGGCAATAGCCTCCGTCTCGGGACTTGACACGATGCAAAGTCAGTCGATGGAGGGAATGAGCGTCGTTATGGTGCAGTTTACAAACACCACCGATATTGACGAGGCTGTAAGTACCATTGAGAATAATATTGATATGATTTCAATGATGCTCCCCGAGGATGCGAGCGAGCCTACCGTATTAAAGCTTGATATGAATTCAATGGCATCGATGATGATGTCGGTATCATATGAGGGATATGACCTTATCCAGACAAAGCAGTTCATTGAGGATAATGTCGAGCATAAAATTAAATCAGCAGGCGGTGTAGCCTCTGTTAACATAAGCGGCGGACGTGACAGACTTATTGAAATAGAGGTTGACCCTGACAAAATGCAGGGTTACAATATGTCATTTACTGATATTGTAGGTGCAATATCAGGACAAAACAACAATCTTCCTGCGGGAAATACCGAGTTTAGTAAAAAGGATTTGTCCGTGCGTATGATGGGCGAATTTGAAAAGCTTTCTGAAATAGGTCTTGTTCCGCTGACAACAGCGCAGGGGCAGGTAATATACATAAAGGATATAGCTGATGTAAAAGAGGCATATTCCGACGAATCAACATACTCACGCATAAACGGCGAAAATTCTATTTCCATTTCAGTCAGCAGTGAATCGGATGCAAATACCGTTGATGTTGTAAACGGTGTTAAAAAGGCACTCGAAGAGATTAAGGCACAGCATCCCAAATTTAATTATAACATAACGATGGAGCAGGCAAGCTACATAGAGGAGTCAATTGCCTCTGTTGCTAAAAGTGCGCTTATAGGCGGTCTTCTTGCTATAATTATTTTGTTTTTGTTCCTCGGCAATGCGAAAAATGCGCTTGTAATTGGCGTCTCTATGCCTGTGTCGGTTATCACAACCTTTATAGGTATGTTTATATCGGGAATGACGCTTAATGTAGTATCACTTGGCGGTCTTGCGCTTGGCGTCGGTATGCTGGTGGATAACGCCGTCGTTGTACTTGAAAATATATTCCGCAGAAGAAAAACATACGCAGATGATGCAAAGACAGGAGCTATGAAAGGAACGGCAGAGGTTATCGGTGCAGTTGTGGCATCTGTGCTTACAACGTGTATCGTATACGTGCCCATACTTTTCATTGACAATATGATGGCAATAATGTTTAAGCAGCTTGCTTTTGCAATCGTATTTTCGCAGACCGCATCACTGCTTACCACAATGCTTATAGTTCCAATGCTTTCCTCAAAAATAGAAGATATAGAGGAAAGAAACAAAACTTTTTCATTTATTCTTACACCGTTTGACAGAATGATGAACTGGTTTTACAGTGTATATGAAAGAACACTTCGTTTTGTGCTTTCACACAGAAAGATGTTCCTTTCAGGTGTAATGGCAGCTTTTGTACTCAGTATGGTTGTTCTTTTTATGAAGGGAATGACACTGATGCCGTCAAGTGATGAGGGAACTGTTTCCATTACAATTGAGCTTCCGCAGGGTGCAAAGCTTGAAACAACTGATACCATTGTAAAAAAGGTAGAGAACATTGTAAAAGAATATGAGGAAGTTGAGACAATTTCTTCAAATGTCGGCTCGGGCGGAATGATGTCAATGCTCGGAGCATCGAGCGGTAATCAGGCTACTGTCACGCTTACTCTTAAAGAGGACAGAAAGGTTGCGACAGCAGATGCCACTGAGAAAATACGCCAAATGCTTTCTGATATTACAGGTGCAGAGCTTTCTATAGAGGCATCAAGTCAGAGTATGTCTATGTCATCTGACGAAGTGCAGTTCCGCTTTACGGCTAATGATGATGAGGCACTTGAAGATTATGTCAGAAAGGCTCAGCAGGTGCTTGCGGGCATTGATGGGGTAACAGAGACTGAAACCTCTATCGGTGATACAAAATCAGAAGTAAGAATTAAGCTTGACAAGTCACGTGCCGCACACTACGCAATTAATACCTCATATGCAGCAAATCTCGTAAACTATGCCTTAAACGGTGTCAAGGCTTCTGAATTTACCGAAAAAGGCTCTGAGTATGACATCAGGGTAGTATATCCTGATAGCTTCGTTAAAAATTATGAAGAGCTTAAAACAATGCAGATAAAAAGCCCTACAGGGCAGTGGATTACACTTTCAGATATTGCCGATGTTTATATAGAGCAGGGGCAGACTACTCTCACCCGTGTTGACAGAAAACGTGTAGTAACACTCAGCGGTAAAATATACGGTACCGATATGGGAACGGTCACACGTGAGTTTAATAAGGAGCTTTCAAGGCTCGGAAAGGCAGAGGGTATAACGCAGCAGTCTGCAGGTTCGTTTGAAGTAATGATTGAGGCGATGCTCTCGCTCGTGCTTGCAATACTTCTTGGTATTCTTCTTATGTATATGATAATGGCGGCACAGTTTGAAAATCTTATTCACCCATTTATAATTCTGTGTACACTTCCTCTTGCAATGATAGGCGTTGTGCTCGGTCTTGTGGTTTCTAATACTCCACTTTCTGTTGTAAGCTGTATTGGTATTTTGATGCTTATAGGTATTATAGTAAATAATGCGATAGTGCTTATTGAATTTATAAATGACCAGAGAAGGGAAAACCCTGATATGCCACGTATACAGAGAGTTGTAAACGCTGGTATAGTGAGAATGAGGCCTATTCTTATGACCTCGCTCACATCAATCTTAGGCTTTTTGCCGATGGCAATGGATAGTGAGGGCGGCGGTGTTATGATGCAGCCCCTTGCAGTAGCCCTTGTAGGCGGTCTTACAGTAGGTACATTCCTGACACTTTACGTAATCCCCGTTATTTATTCAGTAGTGGATGAAAGGCAGGAAAAGCGTGCAAAAAAGAGGGAAATGAAGAGGGCAATTAAAAAATCCATTCAAAGTGAATAAAATAAGTGCTCAGCGATATAACCGCTGAGCACTTATTTTATCTAAAGGTTATGAAATTATAACTTTCAAGAATCTGAAAGAACTTTGCAAGTCTTTCGTAAAGAGGCTCCGCCTCATCGCCAAACTCCTTTTTGACAAGCTCTCCAATAGCTACAATATCCTTTTCTCCGTCGATAAGAGGCCATACAAAGCTTCCCGTCTTATCAAGATGGACATATGTGACTTTCGGTTTTTTAAAGAGCTTTTGTGCGACTTTATTGAAAAAGCCTTTGTTTTCAATTTCGAGGGTTACCTTGCCGTCATTATGCGACCATTTTATAAGGGGATTACGCAAGGGACGGCGTTCAAGAAAGTTTTCTGAAATAATAGCTTTTTTCATAATTATTTACTGCGCTTTTTCCAAAGTGAGAATTTAAGCACTGAAAGGATAACAAGGGCGAACACTACAAGACTTCCTATAGAAGAAGCAAGCGGTGAAAGTCCAAGCTTTCCTGAAATGTCAATCACCTTGTCAATACCAAATACTGCCATAAGGGCGAGAAGAATACCGATAACACCTTCACCTGCAATCATACCGCTGCAGAAGAGGATACCGTCATTAACGATAGCTGTCTTTTCCGTTTCTTCCTTATTAAGTCTGTCCATAATGAGACGGATAAGACCACCCACCATAATGCAGGCATTAAGCTGAACGGGAAGATATACACCGATTGCAAACGGAAGAACGGGGATACCGACAACCTCTACAACTACTGCAATACATACACCGATAAGAACAAGTCCCCAGGGAAGATTTGCGTTCATAACACCCTCAATAATCATTTTCATAAGGGTTGCCTGCGGTGCACCAAGCTCTGCAGAGCCAAAGCCCCACGCACTGTCAAGAAGATAAAGTGTTCCGCCGATTGCAAAAGCCGATGAAACTACACCGAGAATTTCTGCAATCTGCTGCTTTTTAGGTGTAGCACCTAAAAGATAACCTGTCTTAAGGTCCTGTGAAGTATCACCTGAAATAGCGGCAATAATACAAATGATAGAGCCGATTGCAATTGCACCCTGCATTCCGTGAACTCCGCTATCGCCCGTAGCCTTAAGAATAAGTGTTGCGAAAAGAAGTGTTGCAATAGCCATACCAGATACGGGGTTATTACTGCTTCCTACAAGACCAACCATACGTGATGATACTGTAGCGAAGAAGAAACCGAATACCACAACCACAATAGCACCGAGAAGTGTTACGGGAACCTGCGGAACAAGCCATACAAGAAGTGTAAGAATTGCAATGGCAGCAAGAACTATCTTCATGCTTAAATCATCTGATGTACGGTCAATTTTAACACTTGAACCGCTTGACATACTCTTAAGAGCATCTTTAAATGTAACTATAATAAGAGGAAGCGATTTGATAAGGCTTATAATTCCGCCTGCTGCAAGAGCACCTGCACCGATATATCTGATGTAGCTGCCCCATATTGCACCTGCACCGCCCTCAGAGAACATCTGACCAATGGGCGCTGTGCCGGGGTAAAGAATAAGCTCACTTCCGAAAAGAACTATCATAGGAATAAGAACCATCCAGCTAAGCACACCGCCTGCAAACATATAGGAAGAAATTCTCGGTCCGCAGATATAACCAACGCTCATTACAGCGGGATAAATCTGTGTGCCTATTTCTCCTGCATATCCCTTAAAGCGGAGTGAAACCTCACCCGGAACTGCCTTAAGTCCATCTATTATAAACTTAAACAGTGCGGCAAAGCCCATTCCTGCAAATACTGTGGATGCGTTTGCGCCGCCTTCTTCACCTGCAAGGAGAACTTCTGCACATGCAGTTCCTTCAGGATAGGGGAGGATGCCGTGTTCCTTTACTATAAGTGCATTTCGAAGAGGTACCATAAAGAATATACCCAACAGACCGCCTAAAAGAGCAATTACTGTTATTTCAATAATACCGGGCTTGTCCATCTTACCCTCTGCCGCCCAGAGGAAAAGAGCAGGAAGCGTAAATATAGCACCTGCGGCAAGCGACTCGCCTGCAGAACCGATTGTCTGCACGATGTTGCTTTCAAGTATTGAGTTCTTACGCATTATTACACGTATAACTCCCATCGCTATAACTGCGGCAGGAATTGATGCGGAAACTGTCATTCCGACTCTCAGCCCCAGATATGCATTTGCTGCGCCAAATACCACTGCAAGAATAATACCCATTATAATAGAAGTAACTGTTATTTCGGGTGTTACTCTGTCAGCAGGGATATACGGCTTGAAGTCTTTCTGATTATTCATAATATATCTCCAATCCGTCGCCTTGCGACATAAAATCATCTTATTATAACATTATTACCTATATATTTCAACAATTAATTATAAATACAAGCATTTTTCAAAAAAATAAAAAAAACGACAAAAAGGTGTTGACAAAGGTAGTAGAGATGTGGTAATATAACACACGTTGTCGCTTTTGAAAAGCCAACACAAAAAAACTTAAAAAAGTTTAAAAAAAGTGTTGACAAAGCGTGCGAGGCGATGTATAATAAACAAGCTCGCTAAAAAAAGCGGAGCACATTGAACCTTGAAAATTAAATAGCGTAAGGGCTCAAAAGAATTTTATTCATTTGAGATTAACTTTAGGCGAATACAAGCCAGACAGTACAGTAAACAACGTACAAAGATTTAGTTTAGAGCCAAAAACTCAAAAACGATA
>JAZORN010000059.1:0-4056 GCA_045656645.1 Clostridia bacterium
CAGTATGCACAAGGCAAAAAGGATTTTATATCAACGCTCGAAATCGCCCTTAAAGAAGCAAGCGAAACGGGCTATTGGCTTGAGCTTTTACATAGAACGAACTATATCAATGAACAACAGTATAAAGCTCTGTCGGACAAATGTGCAGCAATTCGTGTTATGTTAATTGCTTCTTGTAAAACCGCAAAATCTTCGCAAGATACAAAATAAATTTTAAAAACCTCTGGACTTTTCCGAGTCTTTCGGTATAATGAATGTTACCATCCGAAAGGAGCGAGAAAATGACAGACCTGAAGCCATATTATCAAGTAAAATTAACCTTGCTCAGATGCAAGAGCTATTTTCTCCACAATCCCCCGAAAACCGAGGACGAAAAATATGCTTATGACATTATTCAAAAAGCGTATTGGATCAATGAGAAAAAGATAGAAATGCTTGATTATAAAAAGAGAAACAAGCTGATTGAAGATTATTATGAATATCGAAAGGCGGTAACTAAGTGCAAGAAATCATAGAAAAAGTAAATGCCGTTTTAGAAAAATATAGCGGACAACTTGAAAACAATGGCATCAAAATTACCGTCTCCAAACGCTATTTTGAAGAATCGGTAGGAGAACAAATCAGAAACTCCGGTGAGTCGATTATACTCAACGAAATTGAAAAATCATTAGACCGAAAAAGAGAAAAGAAAAAAGGTTATCATCACACAAGGAACAGATACCACGTTATCGTTCTTTCCGTTATCCCTGTAAAAAAAGATGTTGTCCGTCGGGAATATTGCAGAGATTATGCGTTTTTTATTCATAAAATCGAGCGTCCTCATATCGGTACAGATCCAAAGGAATTTACATACGAAGAACAGAAAATACTTTCAAAAATCGAGAAGCGCATCAATAAACTCTTAAGAAAATCGCAAAAAAATACACCTCAAAAAGTATGCAAGGATAATCTTTTTGATGCCATAAGATATACTGCTCCGAGATACGGATATAAACGAAGATTCCTAAATAGAGAAAGAGCCGATTGGGAATTGATCTTTTTAATCTCGTTCGGTGTTCTCGCTCTTGTAGTCGCTCTTATGATATGGCTAATTGGTAAATTGTTTTGAAGTGAATACACCATTGAAATCCGAACCCCTAAAGTTCGAATGACAATGGTGTTTTCTTTATAAATCCTTATTTTATGCGGCTTTTCAAGGTCGCATTTTTTGTTTTTCAATCGGACTATAAAATAGAAAAATGTGAATTTTGCCAAAATCCAAAATCAAAACATCACTTTCGAACCCCCACAGTTCGATTATTCAAGTTCAATTGTCCCGAAAGTCATCGCATATTCCCGTTCTTTCTGTTCAGGAGTCTTGTATTGTATCTTCGAATGAGGACGGCGTGTGTTATAAAACTCTATGTAATCATCTATGGCTTCGTATAAATCGGTTTCGGTTCGGTATTTCTTCCTATAAAGCTCCTCTCTTTTCATAGAAGCAAAGAAAGATTCAATAACAGAATTGTCATACGGAACATAAGGTCTTGAAAAAGAACGCACAAGCCCTAACGATTTAACGTAGTCATTTAAAGTTTTCGAGCAATAATTTGAGCCACGGTCGGAATGGAAAATCAGAGATGAGTCAGGCAGGCGTGATTCATAAGTTTGCTTCAATGTCGTTTTTATAAGTTGGGGGCTGTTTTTCTTGCCTATTTTATAGCCGATAACCTTTCGCGCGTACAAATCTATGATAACGCAAATATAATAAGATTTTTCGTTGCACTTGAAATACGTGATGTCGCTTACCCAAACCTTATTTGGTGCATCGGGATCGAATTCTTGATTTAAATAATTCTTATGCTTTCGAGTTTCATCGGTATAAAGATTTTTTGCCACTTGACGAATACTAACAAGCCCCATATCACGCATCAATTCTCTAACCATTTTCGTGCTTGTTTTTATACCTTTGCTTTTCAAAACGGCTGCTATTTTCTCTGCTCCGAAAATTTGGTGGTTTTCGTCAAAGACTTCTTGTATTTGAATACGCAATTCTTCGCGCCGTTTGGCATACCACGTGTTATCTCGTTTGTTTCGAAAAACATGATTGTAATAAGTTCCACGAGCAATATCCAATGCATCGCATATCATATGAACGCTATATTCACCGGATAACTTTTCTGCAACATAAAGCTTTTGCTGCAAAGACGCGTTAGGTAATACATTAGCCTTTTTAATAATTTCAATAATGCCTTCCAAACGCTTGACCTTTGCTTCAAGCAAATTGAAATTCCGCAATGTTAAGCCTTTTCGTTTTGCTTCCGCTTGCTCCGTTTTATAATCTGATAACCATTTGTAAAATGTGCTTTTAGAAATACCAACTTCTTTGATAATGATTGTAGGCGACTTGGATTTTGATATATAACGGTCTAAAATTTCCTGCTTTTCTTCGTTAGTAAATTTTGATTTCATGATACAATCCTCCTGCTTGAAATTATACAACGATAGTAAGCTTCAATGCAAGAAGAGCATCAAACACGTTAAAATGTTCAAAAATAACCCTGTTAAAAATATATTCATATTTAACCCCCTGTTTTTTGTCCATTATCAATAAAAAATCACATCAAACTGCGTGTTTTTTTAGAACCCAACTATACTTATAAGCACAAAAATATATGTTATAATAATATCGCAAATCGATTTGACAACTTTTTATTTTTGATGTATAATTTAAAGAGTTACAATGAGTGAAATGACAATTATCCCCGATTTGTATTTAGAGGGGAATAGCAAACAATGGAAAAACTGGCAAGCAATATATCTCGATATTAAAACTTGTCAGGATTGCCGCAAAAAGCATGGAAAAATATACGATTTCAACGCAGAACGTTATCAACCGGAGCATGAGCGTTGCAGATGTTCTGTCATACCAATGCGAACAAAAGAGGTTGGAACTGCAACTGATAGAGGTTTTGACGGTGCTGACGCATGGCTATTATATCGTAATAGATTGCCGGATTATTACGTTACGAAAGAAGAAGCTATAGCAGCTGGTTGGGATAATAGACAAGGTAACCTGGCGGATGTCTGTCCGAACAAAATGATTGGTGGAAACCTATACGAAAATCGTCGTGGATTATTACCCGAAAGACAAGGCAGAATTTGGCGCGAAGCCGATTTTGATTTTATTGACGGGTACAGAAATAGCAAAAGAATTCTGTATTCTAACGATGGTTTAATATTCATTAGCTATGACCATGCTAAAACTTTTTATGAACTGGTGGAATGAGGTGATTGAATGTTAAAGACATATAAATATAGAGTAGATTTCTCAGCGGTAAAATACTTTATTGAAATCCACGAGGTTCTTAAGCGTGATCTGGATTTTCCCGATTATTACAGCGGAACATTAGATGGTCTTTGGGATTGTTTGACTGATATGCTTGGCGGAATAAATTATATAGAAATACACGGATTTGATCTTATAGAAAAGAAATATCCCGAAGAAAGCAGGGAAATATATTCTATTTTAAAAGAAACCAAACACGCCTATGGCGATAAATATTCAGATAGATTTTTTGTTACTATAGTTCTTCAGGACGGAACTCGCAAAGAAATAAAATAATTGATGAGCGCGTGAGTAAGGAACACATCACATCACTTTGCGCCATCGGCGCAATACATCACTGTGCGTAAGCACAACATCACTTGCCCCTAAGGGCAAACATCACTCTTTACAAACAATCATAATTATGTTATAATATAATCGAAAGCGAGGTGCTACCTATGGCTGAATCAAAACTCCGTGAAATGTCAATGGATTTTTCCGTTGATATTATCAATCTTGTCAAATATCTCAAATCCAATCACGAAACGATTATCGCAAACCAAATCGGCAGAAGCGGTACGAGTATTGGCGCAAATATCCACGAAGCACAGTATGCACAAGGCAAAAAGGATTTTATATCAACGCTCGAAATCGCCCTTAAAGAAGCAAGCGAAACGGGCTATTGGCTTGAGCTTTTACATAGAACGAACTATATCAATGAACAACAGTATAAAGCTCTGTCGGACAAA
>JAZORN010000060.1:0-62166 GCA_045656645.1 Clostridia bacterium
ACGTCAGTATTATTCTTGAATTTTCTTTGTCTTATAACAAAATTTCTTGTTTTTAAACTCTTCGACCTTAAACGCAGGAAAATTTGATATAATTTTTATGCGGAGGACGAAGATAGGCTGACGCCTTTCAAGGACGACAAATAAAAAGAATAAAAATTTAACAAGTTTAAGGCATATTGGGATGGGCTCCCTTATGCCTACTATGTGCTCATTTATTTGAAAGGAATGATATATATGAAAAAGCTCAATGTTGCTGTTGTCGGCGCAACAGGTATGGTAGGAAGAACTTTCCTCAAAGTATTGGAGGAGGAAAATCTCCCCGTAGAAAATTATTATTTGTTTGCATCTGCACGCAGTGCCGGCTCCACAGTTAAATTTATGGGTAAGGATTACGTTATTGAAGAGCTTAACGAAAACTCTTTTGACAGAGGAATTGATATAGCACTTTTCAGTGCAGGCGGTTCAATCAGTGAGAAGTTTGCTCCTATTGCAGCTTCCAAGGGTTGTGTTGTTATTGATAACTCCAGCGCATGGCGTATGAATAAGGAGGTTCCGCTTGTTGTTCCCGAGGTTAATCCCGAGGATATTAAGTGGAATAAGGGTATTATTGCAAACCCCAACTGTTCAACAATTCAGGCAATGGTTGCACTTAAGCCCCTTGACGAGAAGTATAAGATTAAGAGAGTAGTTTACTCTACATACCAGGCAGTATCAGGTGCAGGTATGGCAGGCTGGAACGACCTTGAAAACGGTCTTAAGGGAGAAGCTCCCAAAAAGTTCCCTCATCCTATTGCCAACAACTGTCTTCCCCATATCGATGTATTTCTTCCCAACGGCTACACCAAGGAAGAGATGAAGATGATTGAGGAAACACGTAAAATCTTAGGCAGACAGGATATTAAAATAACTGCAACCACTGTAAGAGTTCCCGTTTTCAACAGCCACAGTGAGTCAATCAATCTTGAGTTTGAAAACGCTTTTGACCTTGCAGAGCTTGTAGAAGTGCTTAAGAATGCGCCCGGTATTGTTGTTCAGGATGACCCTGCAAATAACGTTTATCCCCTTGCAACAAATGCAACAGGCACAAACGAAACATATGTAGGAAGAATTCGCCGTGACGAAAGTGTTGAAAACGGTGTAAATCTTTGGGTTGTTGCAGATAACATCCGTAAGGGTGCGGCAGCAAATGCAGTTCAGATTGCAAAGAAGCTTATTGAATATATGAATGACTGATTGGGAGGTATAAAAGTGAGAACAAAATCAATTTTCACCGGCTCCTGCTGTGCGATAATCACACCATTTGACAAAAACGGTAATCCTAACTTTGATGCGCTTGCAAAAATTATAGAGCAGCAGATAGAAGGCGGTACTGACGCTATCTGTGCCTGCGGAACAACGGGCGAGGCCTCTACAATGGATGACAAAGAGCATCTTGGTGTTATTGAATACATTGTAAAAAAGGTTGACGGCAGAATCCCCGTTATTGCGGGAACAGGCTCTAACGATACACGTCACGGTATTGCACTTTGTAAAGATGCTCAATCACTTGGCGTTGACGGTCTTCTGATTGTTACACCTTATTACAACAAAACTTCTCAGCGTGGTCTTATCCACCACTATGAAACACTTGCAGACAGTGTCGATAAGCCTATTATTCTCTACAATGTTCCGGGAAGAACGGGTGTTAATATTGCACCCGCTACCTTAAAGGCGCTTGCTGACCACCCCAACATTGCAGGTATTAAAGAGGCTTCGGGAAATATGGCGCAGGTTGTTGAAATGGTTTCTCTGTGCGGCGATAAAATTGATTTTTATTCAGGCTGCGACGAAATCAATGTTCCGATTGCATCTGTCGGCGGAAAGGGTGCTATTTCAGTTCTTGCAAATGTTGCCCCCAGACAGACACATGATATGATGCAGTTTGCACTTGACGGTAATTTTAAGGAAGCGGCACGCCTTCAGACAGAGGCACTTGACCTAATCAATGCCCTTTTCTGTGAGGTTAATCCCATCCCCGTTAAAGAGGCTATGAATATTCTCGGCTTTAATGCAGGTCCTACAAGACTTCCTCTTTACAAAATGGCAGACGAAAACATTGAACGTCTTAGAAATTCAATGAAAAATTACGGTATAATATAATAAGGATGACAAAGTCATCCTTTCGAAAAAGAAATTTTGCAATGCAAAACATTCTTTTTCGAGGTAAGGGCTTACGCTCGCACGGCACTCACCGTGCCAGCCCTTTATAGGAGTCAAAAACGAGGTGCACGCCCCCGTTTTTGACGGATTATATGTTAAGGGAGCGCCCTTAACAATCCCCTTTAAGACGCAAATTCCTATGAGAAAAAACATATCTGAAACCGTGCCTTTCGGCACGGTTTCAGATATTAAAAGGATGGTTTCTTATGATAAATATAATTTTAGTAGGCGCAAACGGAAAAATGGGACAGGTAATCTCCCGTATAACAGAAGAAAATTCAAACGCAAATATTGTCTGCGGCATCGACATAAATACAGAAAAGAAAAATTCTTTTCCCGTATATTCTTCCTTTGATGATGTAAAAGAGCAGTGCGATGTTATTATCGATTTTTCACATCCATCCTCTCTTTCATCTACGCTCCAGTATGCAATAAATAATAAAAAGGCAATCGTTATTGCTACAACGGGGCTCTCTGACGAACAAATTCTTTCTATTAAGGCAGCATCTCAGACTATCCCCGTTTTCTTCAGCGCAAATATGTCTTTGGGTGTAAATCTTATTATACAGCTTGCAAAGAAGGCAACCGCTCTTTTAGAGGATAATTTTGATATTGAAATTATCGAAAAGCATCATAACCTTAAAATTGATGCACCGAGCGGAACGGCACTTGCTATCGCTGACGCCATCAATGAAACGAGTGCACACTCAAACGAGTATGTATATGACCGCCATAGTATGCGCAAAAAGCGCAGCAAGCGTGAAATCGGTATTCACAGTGTTCGCGGAGGTACAATCGTGGGCGAACACGATGTAATTTTTGCAGGCAATGATGAAATCATCGAAATCAAGCATACTGCAACAAGTAAGGAAATTTTTGCAGTCGGCGCAGTTAAGGCGGCGCACTTCCTTGCAAATAAGGCGCCCGGTTTTTATAATATGGACGACCTTATTTCAGCTATTTAAAGGAGTTTTTTATGAAAAGAACATCTCTTAGGGACAGAATACTTCCCTCCTATACTAAAGGGGAGGAAATTTTCAATATGGTCACTCACATAGTGGGTAGTGCTTCGGGCGTTTGTTACCTTGTGCTTTGCGTTATAATGGCGGCAATCCACAAAAATGTATACGGAGTGGTTTCCTCCGCAATCTACGGTGCATCTGTGATACTTCTTTTTACAATGTCGAGTATTTATCACGGACTTCGCCCCAGTATGGCAAAAAAGGTACTGCAGGTAATTGACCACTGCACAATCTATGTTATGATTGCAGGTACTTACACACCTATTACCCTTTCGGCAATGAGGCCCCTTGCCCCCGCTCAGGCGTGGACACTTTTTGGAATTGTCTGGGGCGTTACCCTTGTAGCAATGGTTTTCACTGCAATTGACCATAATAAATTTAAAAAGCTTTCTATGATTTGTTATGTTGGACTTGGATGGTTTGTTATTGGTTTCTGGAATACTACCTATGCCGCAATAGGTATGGGCGGTGCAGTTTTCCTTGCCCTTGGCGGTGTGCTTTATACAATCGGTGCAGTGCTTTACGGCATCGGTAAAAAGAAACGCTACATTCATTCGCTATTTCATATATTTGTAAATGTAGCAAGTCTGATGCATTTCTTCTGCATATTATTCTACGCAGTGTAAAGATGACAATGCCAACCTTTCGAAAGAGAATTGAATAAAAAAATATCTCTCCTGATGGAGAGATATTTTTTTATTCAATTATATCAACGATAACCTTTTTACCGTCTCTGCCGGAAGCGGCACGCATAACAGTTCTGATTGCCTTGGCAATTCTTCCCTGTCTGCCGATAACCTTTCCCATATCTGCGGGATTAACTCTCAGCTCAAGAAGGTCTGAATCTTCACGTTCAATTAAGGTAACATTGACCTCCTCAGGAAATTGGACAAGAGGTTTAACAATTGTCTCTAAAAGTTCCTTCATGTACTATCAACCTTTCTTGATTTTAGTCGATTATACCGTTTTTCTTGAGCAGGCTCTTTACAGTGTCTGTAGGCTGAGCACCGTTAGCAATCCACTGCTTTACCTTCTCACCGTCAACTGTGAATACAGAAGGCTCTGTAAGAGGATTGTATGTTCCGATTTCCTCGATAAATCTACCGTCACGGGGATAACGGGAATCTGCTACAACTACACGATAATAAGGAGCTTTCTTAGCACCCATTCTTCTAAGTCTGATTTTTACTGCCATTTCTTTCACCTCCGTAGAATAATTATTACTTTATATAATAACTTTCGTTATTAACTGAATTAAAAAGGGAAACGCATCTTTTTAAGCTTTTTCGGGTCAGAAAACATTTTCATCATTTTCTGCATTTGTTCGAACTGCTTCAAAAACAAATTTACATCCTGAACGCCAAGACCGCATCCGTTTGCAATTCTTTTTCTGCGGCTGCCGTTTATGATTTCGGGATTTTCACGTTCCTTTTTCGTCATAGAACAGATTATTGCCTCTGTCCTCGTAAACTGCTTGTCATCAAGCTTAACCCCTTTAAGCTTTGACCCCATTCCGGGAATCATACCTATTATACTTTCGAGCGAGCCCATATTTTTCATCTGATGAAGCTGCTCAAGATAATCATTAAGGTCAAATTTCTGCGCACGGATTTTCTTTTCAAGCTCAATGGCTTTCTTTTCATCAAAAGCCTCCTGCGCTTTATCAATGAGTGAAAGCATATCACCCATACCAAGTATTCTTGATGCCATACGGTCAGGATAAAACGGCTCAAGGTCAGTAAGCTTTTCGCCCATACCGACAAACTTTATATTCTTACCCGTTGTTGCCCTTACGCTGAGTGCCGCACCGCCTCGTGTATCTCCGTCAAGCTTTGTAAGAATTATTCCGTCTATTCCAAGCTGCTCGTCAAAGCTTGCTGCAACATTTACCGCATCCTGACCCGTCATAGAGTCAACTACCAGAAGTATTTCTGTAGGATGCACACTCGCCTTTATTTGTCTCAGTTCGTCCATCAGCGCCTCATCCACGTGAAGACGGCCTGCCGTATCTATAATAACTGTATCGTAAAGAGATGTGTCGCACCCCTTTAGCGCATCAAGTGCAATTTTTACTGCGTCCTTCGTTTCAAAATCAGCATAAACCGAAAGACCAAGCTGCTCACCCACTACCGAAAGCTGCTTAATCGCCGCAGGACGGTAAACGTCACAACCAACAAGAAGAGGCCTTTTCCCCTGCTTTTTAAGCACTCCGCCAAGCTTTGCGGCAGTTGTTGTCTTACCTGCACCCTGAAGACCAACAAGCATATAAACCGTCGGTGCCTTAGAGGAAACTGCAAGCTTTGAATTTGCACCGCCCATAAGCCAGGTAAGCTCATCACGTACTATTTTTATTATCTGTTGACCGGGGGTAAGGCTCTCAAGAACCTCACTGCCCGTTGCTTTTTCAAAAACACGCTTCTCAAACTCTTTAACAACCTTATATCCTACGTCTGCTTCGAGCAAGGCAAAGCGGACTTCACGCATTGCAGCTTTTATATCCTTTTCACTTACAACGCCCTGCCCTTTAAGCTTTTTAAAAGTTTCCTGAAGCTTTTCACCTAAAGTTTCAAAAGCCATTACTCTGCTCCGTTCTCAATAATCTTTACTCTATCAATTATTTCACTGCACAGCTTTTCAATATCCTTGCTCTGCGATAATCTTTTGTTAACAGCCTTTATTTCCTTTGCACATTCGCCGATTCTTGATACACCGTGGAAAAGGCCCACAAGGTGAAGCTTTCCCTCCATCTCGTCAATAATCGCCTCGCCCCTTTTTATAAAGTCACGAACGCCCTGACGTGATATATCCATCAGCTCTGATATTTCACCGAGTGAATAGTCGCTGTCATAATAATATTCCATTGCCTCTGCCTGTTTATCGGTAAGAAGACCCTTGTATATGTCAAGAAGCTCTGTATAAATAAGATTTTTTTCCATAATATATGCCTGCGGCTTCACCCCTTTTTGAATATCTTTCACTCGTTGTAAAGCCAATTAACTTTACAACTTCTTTAGTATACACGTATTTTTCCTCTATGTCAATAGTTTTTATTTAATTTTTCTGTAAAATTTCTGCAAAAAATACTTGCTTTTACCATTTGTTTGTGGTATCATAGTATGGCACAAAAATACGCACATTGCCTGAGTGACGCCCGGTGCTTCCTTAATATATAGGAAGATTGGCGTACACGCTGACGGCGGTGGAGGTGCTGCCGCATCGCTTATGACATGGGCGCGGTGGTAAAAAAACTAAATAAACGGAGGTGTTTTAACATGTCAGTTATTGCTATGAAGCAGCTTTTGGAGGCAGGTGTTCACTTCGGTCACCAGACAAGAAGATGGAACCCCAAAATGGCGGAGTATATCTTTACAGAACGTAACGGTATCTACATCATCGACCTTCAGAAGACAGTAAAGAAGATTGAGGAAGCTTATGATTTCATCCGCTCTGTTGCGGCAGACGGTGGCGAAATCCTCTTTGTAGGTACAAAGAAGCAGGCTCAGGAAACAATCAAGGAAGAGGCTCAGCGTGTTGGTATGCACTACGTTGATGCAAGATGGCTCGGCGGTATGCTCACAAACTTCAAGACAATCAAGAAGAGAATTGAGCGTCTCTCTCAGCTTCACAAGATGGAAGAGGACGGAACATTTGACCTTCTTCCCAAGAAGGAAGTTATCGGTCTTCGTGGCGAGATGGATAAGCTTGAAAAGTATCTTGGCGGTATCAAGGATATGAAGAAGGCTCCTGCAGCTATTTTCATCGTTGACCCCAGAAAAGAAAGAATTGCTATTTCTGAAGCTAAGAAGCTCAATATCCCGATCGTTGCTATCGTTGATACAAACTGCGATCCCGAAGATGTTGATTACGTTATCCCCGGCAACGACGATGCTATCCGTGCGGTTAAGCTCGTTGTTTCTACAATTGCTAACGCAGTTATCGAGGGACGTGAGGGCACTACTGATGCTCCCGCAGAGGAAGAAATCGATATTACACTCGAGTAATTTATTACGGAAGGAATGTTATTAATATGAATTTCACAGCTCAGGACGTTAAAGAATTAAGAGAAAAGACAGGCTGCGGTATGATGGACTGTAAAAAGGCTCTTTCTGAAACAAACGGCGATATGGACAAGGCTATTGACTTTCTCCGTGAAAAGGGACTTGCTACAGCAGCTAAGAAATCAGGCAGAATCGCATCAGAAGGTATTGTTAAGGCTTACCTTTCAGATGATAAGAAGATTGGTGTTCTTGTAGAAGTTAACTCTGAAACAGACTTCGTTGCTAAGAACGATGAGTTCCAGGCATTCGTTGAAAAGGTTGCTAAAATCGTTGCTGACAAGGCTCCTGCAGATGTTGATGAGCTTAAGGCTCTTCCCTATGAAGGTGCTGACACTGTTGGCGATGCTCTTACAGCTCTTATTGCAAAAATCGGCGAGAATATGAACCTTCGCAGATTTGCAAGAGTTGAGGGTAATGTTTGCTCCTACACACACGGTGGCGGCAGAATCGGTATCCTCGTTGAGGCTGAGGGAAGCCTTGCAGACGAGGAAGCTTACGAGGCAGCAAGAGATGCAGCAATGCAGATAGCAGCTATCAATCCTCTCTATCTTTCACAGGAAGTTGTTCCTGCTGAAGACCTTGAGAAGGAAAAGAACATCATCATCGCTCAGATCAAGGAAGACCCCAAGAATGCAAGCAAGCCTGACGCAATCATTGAGAAGATGGTTGGCGGTAAGATTAATAAGTTCTACGAGCAGAACTGCCTTCTTCAGCAGGAGTTCGTTAAGGACGATTCATTCAAGGTTGGTGCTTATCTTGAGTCAAAGGGCGTTAAGCTTATAAACTTCGTTCGTTTTGAAAAGGGCGAAGGACTTGAGAAGAAGGAAGAAAACTTTGCAGATGAAGTTGCTTCAATGATTAAATAAAAAGCTTAATACAAAAACCGCTTAACCATCAGGGTTAAGCGGTTTTTAATTGGCTCTATAATATCTATTGGGGTAACCAATCAATAGAGCTTTACAAAAAACAATAAATATTTAAAAAAATAGTAGAGCATATTGAATAATGAATAGTGAATAATGAAAAATGAATAATACAAAACAAAAAATCCTATCTTTCGAAAGGATTTTTGTTTTGGTGATTCGAACTACTTAAACTCTGCAACCTCGGTTTAATAAGCAACTATGGTGGAAACGACACCTTGTAGCACCACAGTTTGCGCGTGGCGGATAAACCGCCATCTGCAAACTTTGGCTACTGCGTTTCTTAGCAGTGCTCTTTATCTTCCACCGGAAGCGAGCTCTGCTAAGACTACCAACTTCGCCCGCTCAGTCGGCAAAGCACATAAACTTAAACAGCAGTCAAGGTACCAAAAAGATTCACCAAAACGAAAAAGACACCCTTACGGATGTCTTTTTCGTTTTGGTGAGCCATCGGAGATTCGAACCCCGGACAACTTGATTAAAAGTCAAGTGCTCTGCCGACTGAGCTAATGGCCCGTATGTGGCTGGGCTGGCAGGACTTGAACCTGCGCGTACCAGAGTCAAAGTCTGGTGCCTTTACCGACTTGGCTACAGCCCAACATTATAATGCTGAGTGCAACTCAGGTTGGAAAGTGGGGTGGATAGAGGGACTCGAACCCTCGGCCTCTAGAGCCACAATCTAGCGCTCTAACCAACTGAGCTATACCCACCATATTTTGGCGTGCCTGCGGGGATTCGAACCCAGGACCTACTGCTTAGAAGGCAGTTGCTCTATCCAACTGAGCTACAGGCACATATTTTGCCGTATAATAGGCAAAAAAGTGGAGCGGGTGATGGGAATCGAACCCACCTATCCAGCTTGGAAGGCTGGTGTTCTACCAATGAACTACACCCGCACTTGCGACTTTAAAATTATAGCAAATATATTCTCTTTTGTCAATATCTTTTTCGCAAATTTTTGTTTTTTTACGAAAATTTACTATTTTCTTTTAAAGTCTATTATTTCCGTTAGAAAGATAAATATTCTTCTATATTAATTTTGATTATCATTTTTAATAATTCGCAGGTATTCTCCAAATCCGTTTTATCAATAACTTCACATGCTGAATGTATATATCGTGTGGGAATTGAAATCGTGCCTGCCCTTACTCCCCCGCCTGAAAGATGAATTGCACCTGCATCTGTGCCGCCATAGCTTGCCGCTTCCATCTGATAAGGAATGTTTGCTTTTCTGGCGCAGTCAAGAAGCATATCCTTAACATTCTCGTGAATTATAAAGGATGCATCCTTCATTTTTATCGCAGGACCTTTACCAATAGAAAGGTTAAGCTCCTCCGACTGTGGAGTATCTCCTACATTTGAAACATCTACCGATACCGCCATATCAGGATTTATATGTGCTGCGGCGGTCTTTGCGCCACGCAGACCTACCTCCTCCTGAGCGGTGAATACTGCGTATATATCATTTTCTGACTTTTCTGCCTTCTTCATTGCCTCTATAAGCGCCCAGCATCCTGCTCTGTCATCAAGCGCTTTTGACATTATACGGTTACCTATAAGAGAAAAAGACGGAGCATATGCTGCCATATCGCCTATCTGAATTTTCTGTTCTGCCTCCTCTTTTGAGGATGCACCAATATCCATATACATTTTCTCAAACGGAGCGGTAGAAGGGTTTTCTTTATTTTCATATGAAATTTTTCCGCATGTGCCGTTTTCAAACTCAATGCAGGAATTTATAGAGTTGTATTTTTGCACTCCGCCAATGGTAGAAAAACGCGCAAATCCGTTCTCGTCAATATAGTTTACCATAAAGCCTATCTCGTCCATATGAGCGGCAAGCATAAGCTTTTTACCGTTACCTTTTTTATGACATATAAGATTACCTAAAGCATCAGTATATATTTCATCACAGAATTCTTTAAGTTCATTTTCAATAATCTCACGCACACGCTCTTCCCTGCCTGACGGAGAAATGCACGCAGTTAATTTTTGTAAAAGTTCCATTAAAGGTCACTCCCTTCTATAGATTTAAGCACTGCTTTTGAAAGCCTTAATACACTTTCCAGATCGTCTTTACACATTACACTTACAGGAGAATGTATATATCTGCAGGGCACGGCAAGCACCGCAGTTTTTACGCCAGCACCGCTTCGCTGAATTGCACCTGCATCCGTGCCTCCCATTGCTGTACGTTTTATCTGCAATGGGATATTATTTTCCTTTGCCGTTTTCATAATAAAGTCAAAATACTTTCTGTCTGAAATAGCCGCTCTGTCCATAGCCGTCATAACGGCGCCACCGCCAAGATTCGTAACCTGATTGTGCGGCTTGCTTCCATACACATCAGAGCAGGTTGTCCCCTCAATTACAAGTGCAATATCGGGTTTTATTGTATTCGCTGAAATAATTGCACCACGAAGCCCCACTTCTTCCTGAGCGGTAAAAACAAAGTATATGTCGCTGTCATATTCCTCTTTCATAAGCTCCAACAACACTGCGCAGCCAACTCTGTCATCAAGCGCCTTGCTCTTTACAAGATTTTCACCAAATTCAGTATACTCCCCGTCAAAGGAGGCATAATCGCCAATCTCTACAAGTTTTTTCGCGCTTTCTTTATCTTTGGCACCTATATCTATGCATAAATCCTTAATCTTGGGCGGATTTAAAACATCGTCACGCCTTTGAAGATGAATAGCCTTCGCCCCGATAATTCCCGGGATACGGTTTTTTCCTATAAGGACTTTTTTACCGTACATTACGGCTGTTTCGATACCGCCAAGTTCATCAAACTTTAAAAATCCGTCATCCGTTATTTCAGTTATAATAAAGCCGACTTCATCCATATGCGCAGAAACCATAATTTTTCTGCCGCTTCCTTTTTTATGGCAAATGAGATTGCCGATTGTGTCAGTATAGATTTCGTCAGCGGTTGCCCTCTCTCTTAAAAAAGCACGCACCTCATCCTCAAAGCCTGACGGGGCACAAATATTACAAAGCTCCTTTACCAGCATAAACATTCACCGTCCTTAAGCTTTAATGCAAATGTTGCAATAAGGCGGGCAGCCTTTTCCATATCAGAGCAATCTGCAACCTCATAATTTGCGTGCATATATCTTACGGGAATTGAAATAAGTGCCGTAGGTATACCACTGCCCGAGGTCTGAATTTCCCACGCATCTGTACCCGTATCACCGCCGCACGCTTCAAGTTGAATTTCTATATCATCTTCGTTTGAAAGTGCAATAAGCTTTCTTGTCATCTTACTGTGAAGATTGGGTCCCATAGTAATAACAGGGCCTTTTCCGCAGGGATATGCGTCATCAGATACGCCCGGGCTTTTTCCGTGACATACATCTATTGCAATAGCACATCCGGGCTGAATTTGGGCTGCCGCAGTTTTTGCACCACGCAGACCTACCTCCTCCTGGACAGTAGCAACGGCAATAATATCATTCTGAAGCTCATAACCTGACAGCATTTCAAGCACCTTTATAACTATGGCAAGACCTCCACGGTCATCAATACACCTTGCCGCGACGGTGTCGCCGTCAAGCTCTGTATAAAAGGTATTAAACGTAATAATATCTCCTACACTGACAAAACTTTCCGCTTTTTCCTTTGAGAAAAAACCTGCATCAACGCAAAGCTCGGAAAGAGCGGGAAGCTTATCCCTTTTTGTTATAAGATGCGGGGGCTTTGCACCGATTACACCGAAAAGCTTTTCCTTACCCCATACTGTTACCTCTGTACCGGGAAGAATCTTTGGGTCAAATCCGCCTATCGGGACAAATCTGAGGCTTCCCTCTTTTGTGATTTCACTGACCATAAGACCAAGCTCGTCCATATGCCCCTCAATCATAAGAGAGGGGGCATTTTTATTTTTGCCCTTTTTTACACCAATAACGTTGCCAAGAGCATCTGTGTAAACCTCGTCGCAAAATTTTGAAAAAAGTGATTTCACACAATTTCTGACAGGCGTTTCACATCCGCTGACACCAAATTCACTGTCAAGTATTTTAAGATATTCGGAAATATTCATATAATCATCCTTTTAATTACAGGCTATTAACTATGCTCTTAAACAAATTGCCGCGTTCTTCAAAATTTTTGAACATATCAAAGCTCGTGCTTGCGTTTGAGAGGAGGACTGTATCCCCTGCAGTTGCGGCATTTTTCGCACACATTACCGCCTCTTCATAAGTTGTGCAGAATTCTGTCACTATATCCTTGCCTTCTCCCGTTTTTTCTGCATATTTATCAAGAGCAGACTTTATAAGGGGCCCTGTCTTTCCTATTAAAACAAGATGCTTTACCTTATGGGCAATATGCTCCCCTATTTCATCATAGGGAATTCCCTTATCTTTTCCGCCTGCAATAAGAATTACCTTATCAAAAACCTTAAGAGTATTTATCGTTCTGTTCGGGCTTGAATCAATTGAACTGTTATAGTAACGCACACCGTCTATTTCACGCACAAATTCAATTCTGTGCGCAACTCCGCCAAAGCTCTGCGCAACCTTTTTCACCGCCTCCGGGGTGTAGAGCGGATATGTTGCCGCTATTGCGGTCATATAATTCTGCACATTATGCTCCCCGGGAATTTTAATATCGGAAATATCAAGAAGCTTTTCACCAAAGGCATATATTGATTTCCCGTCAGAATAAACGCTGCACTCTGCATCGTAGCCAAAAGAGCGCACTGTTCCCTTTGCATCCGCACTGCAACTGTGCGATTTTTCATTTGTGCTGTTAACTACGAGAACACCGTCTTCTCCCTGGTTAATGTAAATATTCTTCTTTGCCTCTATATATTCTTCATAGGACTTATGAACATCAAGATGATTAGGAGTTATATTGGTAATTACAGCAACATCTGCACTCTTTTTCATTGTGTGAAGCTGAAAGCTTGAAAGCTCTATTACTGCAATATCTTCCTCATTAATATCGTCTGTTCTGCATAAAAGGGGCGTTCCTATGTTTCCGCCGAGGTGGCATCGGTACCCGCTTTCACACAGTATATTATAAACAAGAGTTGTGGTAGTTGTTTTTCCGTCGCTACCCGTTATGCCGATAATTTTCGCGGGGCAGACTTCAAAAAACACTTCCATCTCACTTGTTATTATACTGCCGTTTTCTTTTGCCTTTAAAAGAGCATTATGGTCAAAGCGCATACCCGGTGTTTTGAAAACAAGCTCACCTGAAAGATTATCAAGGTAATCCTCACCACAATTAAGTATAACACCCATATCTTTTAACTGCATCGCTGTTTCGCCAAGCTCTGCCTCAGTTTTTTTGTCGCAGGCGGTGACATATGCCCCGTGCTTACATAAAAATTCAATAAGTGGCAGATTGCTTATACCTATACCTACCACCGTTATATTTTTTCCGCTTACGTACTTTTTAAATGCATCAAACTTTTTACTGCTCAATTTTCATTCCTCTTATCTTATAAAATTAGTCTTGATTTTTTCTTCTGTTTCAGGTTTATTTATACCCGCCTTTTCACCTGCATCAATACATTTTAAAAGCCACGCCATATTTCTTCCCAATGTACGCATTGCCTGCATACCCTCAAGGTCTTTTTTAACCTCTTCGGGGGTTGTTCCGTGCACCATTGTCCAGTACTGCGCCGTTACAATAGGCATCTGCATAAATTCGGGATATTTCAAAAGCTGATCGAGCGTCGCCGTTGAACCGCCCCTTCTGCAGGAAGCAACTACTGCGCAGGGCTTATGGCGAAGCTTTCCGCCCGCACTGTAGAAAAGTCTGTCAAGGAAAGATGTCATCATTCCCGATGCCGCCGCATAATGAACGGGTGAGCCAAATACTACCGCATCGGCACTGTCAAGGAGTGTTGCTGCCTCGTTAACACAATCATCTGTAACACATTTTCCGTTCTTTACACAGTATCCGCATCCAAGGCATCCCTTTGTTGCCGCCCCTGCGTGAAAGATTACGGTTTCAATTCCTTCAGCGTTTAACTCTTTTTCGATTTCTGTAAGTGCTGTATATGTACAGCCGTTTTTCTTAGGACTTCCATTAAAAAGTATAACTTTCATAATTATAACCAATCCTTTCTTTTCGTTTATGGATTACAATTTCCGCAAACTGAATACCCTGCCATAACTGCATTTTCACGTTTATTAAATATAACTCTGTTTTTATTTCCCGGAAGATTGGGGCACGTTTCACAGTGGAAAATTTTTGACTTTTTATTTCCTATGTATACCTGCCTCTGCTCACTTTCTTCCCGTTTATAAAGCCCTTCACCTGTGGCTTTATAAACTTCTTTTCCGTCAGATGTTAAAACCACTGTGCCAATCCTGTCACATCTTAAAATCTCTGCTCCGCACTTTTCTATACGCTGCACCGCCTCTTTATGCGGATGTCCGTAGGAATTTCCGCTGCCAGATGAAATTACCGCAACACTCGGAGATACCTTATTTAAAAATTCCACCGACGATGCGTAGCGGCTTCCGTGGTGTGAAACTTTTAAAATATCAGCATCTATGTTATCTCCGTTTTTTATAAGCTCTGCCTCGACAGAGCGTTCTGCATCACCTGTAAAAAGAGCTGTTACATCACCATATTTTACTGTAAGAACAAGCGAATTATCATTAGAATTTCCAAAATCCTTTCGTGGCGACAAAAATTTTAGCTTAAACGGACCTATATCATACTCTATTCCCATATCAGGTATATAGGGTGTAATTTCCTTATTTATAAGAACATCTATAAATCTCTCAAAAAAATAAGATGTGGTTGTCTCACCATTAAGATATACATTTCCTGCATCCACACCCAAAAGAACTGCCGCTCCGCCGCCCATATGGTCCTCGTGTGGGTGAGTGCCAATAAAGCAATCAAGATAGTCTATGCCCAAATTTGAAAGATATTCGCATATAATACTGCCGCTCTCACGTGTTCCTGCATCAATCATAATATTAGTATCACCGCTGCGGATTAAAGCACAGTCCCCCTGCCCGACATCTATAAAATGAAACTGTGCCGTTTCCAGAGTTTTGTCTGCGTTCGTACTTTCCGTTTGATTTGTGCTGTATGTACAGGATGTAAAAAGCAGGATAATAAGAAGGACGAAAGAAATCAATCTTCTTTTTTGCATATATTTCCTCCTATATTCAAAAAAGCCTGACTAAGCTGTCAGGCTTCAAAAGCTATTCTGCAAAATTTGCTGCAACAAGATTTGCCAGTTCACTAACTGCCGCCTCTTCATCTGCACCGTCTGCAATCAATGTAACCCGCATTCCACGTGTTACCCCTAAAGACAAAACACCGAGCAGGCTTTTTGCATTGACTCTGCGCTCGTCCTTCGAAATCCAGATTCCCGAAGAAAATTCGTTCGCTTTCTGTATGAAAAATGTTGCAGGACGCGCATGCAATCCAACTTGATTCTGCACAATAATCTCTTTAGAAATCATAAAATGCAAGCTCCTTATCAAAATACTGTTTTTATTAGTATACAGCTTTTTTTGCAAATAGTCAACTAAATTTTAACGAAATTTATTCAAGACGCATTTAAAATAGTACTTTTTGGAAAAAATTCTCCGTTTTGTGCAAATTGTACAAAAAAAGTTTTATTTCAATATTCAATTTTTATAGTTTAAATATTGAAATTTGTCAAAAAATCAGTTATTATATAGACGTACCGAAAAGGTACTTAAACTTTTTTCATTTTCCCTCCTTTTAGTGGCAGACGGTTTATCTTGTCTGTCATCTTTTTTTTGTCTTTTTTTGCATAACGCCTCTCTACACGGCATATATTCGTTTTGTAAGGAGGATGAATTATGGAAATAAATATTAAAAATGAAAATTTATCCGTATGCAGCGGTGTATGCCGCACAAAAAACAATTTTACTACAGAAACGGATGTTATAGTCCCCGACAGTAAGCCTGATATATTAAAGGTACTTCAGCTCAGTGCCCGTCCCAAAGTGACTCTTTGCGAAACCCGCAGCGGTCAGGTAATAATTTCGGGAACATTAACATTTAATATTCTTTATCTTGCAGATGACGAGGAAAAATGTGTAAAATCCATTACCTCCTCCTGCGAGTTTTCAAATCTTATAAAGGACAGCAATATCGGTGATTCTATGCTGACCTTTGTAGATGTAGATGTGAGCGACCTGTCGGTAAACATAGCAAATTGCCGTAAGCTTACACTTCGTGCAACTCTTTTGGCATCGCTTCGGGTTTATTCACAACGCAATCTTGAGCTTGTCAGCGATATAGAGGGTGCCTGCACTAAGAAAACTACTCTTTATTCAGGAACAATTTGTGCCAATGCGCAAAGTAATGCATCTATTACTGATTCATTTGAGCTTTCACAGGGAAAATCCGATATTGAGGAAATATTACAAACAGATGCATGGATAACTGACAGTGAACTGAAGGTTATTGACGATAAGGCTATAGTAAAAGGGAATGTCCGTGTCACCGTTCTTTATAAAAGTGAGAACTCCCTTGAATACGCACAGACGGAATGTTCATTTGCTCATGTTCTTGAGGTTGACGGTATTCGCAGTGATATGACGAATGAATACTCCGTAAAGCTGACAGATATAGATGCAATTGTGTGTACAAACGAAGACGGCAGAAACAATGTTATTGAACTTTCCTGTGATTTATTATTAAGAGTTATTGCACGTTCACGTAGTGAATTTGAGTGTGTTGTTGATGCGTATATTCCCCACGGGGCACTCGAGTGCAGCCACTGCGATATCAGCGTGGAGGATATCGAAACGGTTATACATACTTCATCAGATTTTAAGGAAAAGGTTAATCTTCCTGCCTCTTGCCCGCCAATCGGTTCAATATACCAGACTATTGCACGGCCTTTTGTTGAAAGTTGTTATACAGAAAGCGGAAAAATTCATATAAGCGGCTATACTGAGGTTTATCTCCTTTATCTGAGCAGCGATGAAAATTCACCTGTTTACAGCCATAAAGCAAATATTGACTTTTCCGCAGTATGCGACTCCCCTGGTTGTATGCTTACACCCGTGGCAGAGGCTCAGCTGCGTAATATAAGCTATACCATTAATTCTGAGGACTGCGTTGAGATACGGGGAAGCATAGATATAAATGTACAGTGCATCCGTAATACTGCTACAAAGGTTATATATGATGCGAGCATAGGAGAATACACCCCGCCCGAGCGTCCGTCAATTATCGTTTCGTGCGTTTCAGAAGGAAGAAATCTGTGGGATATTGCAAAGGAATATTTAGTTGACCAAAACGATATTCTTCTTGCAAACGCACTTGAAAACAGCGAAGAGATTATGCCTGGAACGGCACTTATCATACCTAAATAATATACTGCAAAAAGGCTATCGCAAAATGTATATTTATGCAATCCATTAAGTGGGGACGGTCCTGTTTTGGCACAAAAAATATAATTTTTCGTGCCAAAAGACTTAAAAAGTCTGTCAGGAGCCGTCCCCGAATGGCTTGCATTGTATATTAATACATTTTGCGATAGCCTTTTTTTCACATTATTATCTGCATTATAAATGCTGTCACTGCCGCACCCACCGCAACGGTAAGAAGACTTCTTTTAGTGTATGCGAGCACTATTGCAATCAGGCTTCCTGCGGCGGCACTTATAAAAGAGGACGTACTGTAAAGCACTGCAGGGAATGTCATTGCCGAAAGCACTGTATATGGCACATAATAAAGAAACGACTTTATCCATTTGTTTTTAATCTTTTTTCTTATCAGCACCATAGGTGTTACACGGATAAGGTAGGTTACAATTGCCATAACGGCTATGCCTGAGATTAAGTATGTATTGCTCATTCTTCACCCTCCTCAACTAACCGAAACGAAGTAATCCAAACTCTGTTTTTTGCTTTCTGTTTTCCGCCATTGCTGCGTTAAAAGCCTTGCATATACGACAGTATATGCTGCAATTTTGCCTTGCACTGACGAAAAACCGTGTGCAAAAAATTCTACGAACCCAAAATGTCTCAAAATTGAGATTTTTCAAGGCGGCAGGACGAAGGAATACTGTTTCGTATTTCAATACCGACAACGAAGAAAAAGCCGATTTTCAGCCATTTTGGGCAGGTTCGGATTGCTTCGTTTCGGTTATAGGGAATAAAAACGCCGCTGCAGCACTCACTGTAAGGGTAATGATAATGATCGACCAACCACTTGAAATACTTTTAAGCATCGGTGCATAATAAAAAATAACGCTCATCAAAACTGCCATAACGGAAGTTATCATCACATTCTTATTCTCACGTGCAGGGGGAATTACTATCGCAATAAACATTGCATAAAGCGCAATCCCCATTGACGAGGATAATACGGGCGGCATAAAAGAGGTCAAAACAGCACCCGTAAGAGTGCCGAGTGTCCACCCTATTGGTGGCGTAAGTACAAGCCCCGCCATATATGCGCTTGTAATTGTCCCTTTGTGCTTTATCGATACCGCAAACACCTCATCAGTTATTGCAAAAGAGAAAATCATTCTTTTCCATATGCTCATTTTTTCATCTACACGTTGCGATAAGGAAAGCGACATAAGAAAATACCTGAGGTTTATTATTAAGGTTGTCAGCGCAAGCTCTGTAAGTGCACCAAGTACAAGCAGTATATTAACGCCTGCAAACTGGCCTGCACTTGTAAGATTTGTCATCGAAATAAGCACTGCCGACCATATTGGAAGTCCTGAAAGTGCCACCGTAAGACCAAATGCCATAGAAACTGAAAAATATCCGAGTGCTATCGGTACACCGTCTTTAACTCCCTGTAAAAATTCCTGTTTTTTCATTTAAAATCCATTCTCTTTCAGCCATTCTTTTTCTTTTTGTGAAAGCTCCGCCCTTTGTATAAGGTCGGGGCGTTTTTTTGCCGTGCGCAGTATGCTTTGCTCTCTGCGCCATTTTTCTATATTTGCGTGATGACCGCTGAGGAGAATTTCGGGAACTTCACGCCCCATAAAAACGGGAGGTCTTGTGTACTGCGGATATTCTAAAAGACCGTCATAGTGGCTTTCAACACTGGCGGTTTCTTTACTGTCGAGCACACCCTCCACCATACGGCACACACAATCTATAAGTACCATACAAGGAAGCTCTCCGCCCGTAAGAACATAGTCACCGATAGAGATTTCCTCGTCAACAATTTCCTCTAAAATTCTTTCGTCAACACCCTCATAATGACCGCACAAAATCACAATATGCTCATATTCCGAAAGCTCCCTCGCCCTTTTCTGCGTAAGTGTTTTTCCCTGCGGGGACATATATATAACGTGCGGTTTTTTCTCCCCCGCAACACTTTTATATGCATCATATATGGGCTGTGGTTGCATAAGCATACCGCCCCCTGCCCCATACGGATAATCGTCCACACGACGGTGCTTGTCTTCAGAAAAATCACGTATATTGATATACTGCGTTTCAATAATACCGCCTTTAACGGCTCTGCCGATAATACTTTCGCCAAGAGCTGCCATCATTTCGGGAAAAAGTGTAAGTACACTGAATTTCACTTTATACACCCCCGTTATATAAGTCCTTCAATCGGCGTTATATATATGAGCTTTTGAGCTAAATCCACCTTTTCAACAAACACGGGGATATTTGGTATAAGGACCTTTTCTCCGTCATCCTTTGTAAATTCAAGTAAGTTTGCCGCATTGTTCTCAATTACGTTTGTAACTGTGCCAAAATGCGACCCGTCAGGAAGCATACCCGTAAGTCCCATAAGCTCAAAGAAATAATACTCTCCCTTTGGAAGCTTTGGCAAATCTTCTTCCTTTGCATAAAGCTCGGTAAATTTCATTTTTTCAGCAGTATCTACATCATCTACGCCCTCAAGCTTTAAAAGAACTGCGCCCTTCTGAAATCTCCACGAAAGGATTTTTACAGGTGTAGTATCTTTTTTATATACGGTTTTTACTTTTTTAAAAAATGCTTCTCCGTCGGTAAAATGAAGTGCCTTCACTTCACCGCGAATTCCGTGTGTATTTACAATCTGCATAACGTATATCATTTTATTTTCCCCTTATTTGAATGAGCTTGGTGTTAACGGCACCATATTTGTAAGGCTGTCCCAAACCATATATTTAACATTTCCGCCGTTGTATTTTACTTTCCAAATTCCCGATGCCTCTGCCGCAAGTGTTCCTTGTCCCTTTTTTACAATGTCTAGAGTTTTGTCTGTATTGTAAAGAGCATAAAGCATTTCAAATGTAATCTTTTCTTCTGTATTATTATAGATTACGACTTCACTCACTTTACCTGTAGAACCTTCCTCTTGTACATCTAAAAAAGTAACAGGAGAAATATATATTTTTCTGCCCTCAATCATTTTTTTAATTGCAGCTTCACAGTTTATAACTCCATATCCCAAATAATCATCTCGCGTGGTTCTTCCCGATGTGTTTTGAAGAAGGGTTTCAAACTGATTTGCATCAATTTCAGGCTTTATACACTTTGCAATAGCCGCAATTGCACTTACGTGCGGTGCTGCAAGAGAAGTACCGTTCGTTTTACACAAAGTAAATATTTCTTCCCCATTTTCATCGAAACGATACATTATATCAATCCTCATGGTTCCGCCGGGTGCTGCAATATCTACCTTATTGTTATGCTGAGAAAATTCCGAATGTGTTCCGTCACTTTCAACAGAGGCAACACTTATAACCCCATCAAGCGATGCGGGGTACGCATAAGAATCACTATACCCGTTCCCTGCAGCTGCAATTACAATAATACCTGCATCCACGGCATTATTTATAGCTTTCTGCAAAGTTGTCAGATTGCTTTCTGTAGCTTCGCCATTACTCAAAACCAAACTTAGGTTTATAACATCGCAATTGTACTTATCGGTTGCATCTTCTATAGCACGGATGACATTTGCCACATTTCCCGCACCATTGTCATCCAATACTCTCAATGGCACAATAGAAACTCTCGGAGCAATACCTGTTCCGTAACCATTATTCTGACGTGCAATGATAGAGCTTACAACTGAACCATGATAACTGCCGTCGTTTTTTACAGAAGCATCCGTCTCCACATTATTGATATAATCATATCCGTTTAGGATTTGTGGCCTTATCATATAATCACTATTAAGACCACTGTCAATTACAGCAACCTTCACTTCATTCCCCATTGCCCCTGTTTTGTAGGCAAAAGCAGCATTTATCTTATTAAAATTCCAATTATCTACAATATCATCAGATACTGTTCCCTCTGTTTCTACTGTCACAGGTTCAATGGCAACGACATCATAATTAGGCTCGTAATCTTCTACAATACCCGCCTCAATATACTCCTCAAGCTCCTCCTGAGTTGCAACGGTATAATTTATCCCCTGATTTTCCCTTGAACTGAAAAGCTGCATACTGTCATTAAAACGGACAATATACGTATCCTCCTGTGCGAATGCAGATGCAGATAAAAGAAATATAAAAAGAAATGTACTTATTTTAATTTTATGTTTCATCTTCATCACCCTCAATTACAAATGTAGGGGTTGACATTACATCTACCCCTACATTTAATTTAATATCTTACGCTTTTACAACGCCAAGATATACCTTCTCGCCGTTAATGTTCCACTCTTTTGAATTATCGCACTTTTCATCCATATTGATTGAAAGGGCAAGAACATCTTCCTTGATTTCATCAGCATTCTTTTCTATAATCTCAGCAACTTTTGCGTTTCCTGACACATAGACATTGATGTTATCCATAACCTCAAAGCCGCTGTCCTTACGCATTGTCTGGAGCTTGCTGATGATTTCACGAACAAAGCCCTCTTCAATAAGCTCTTCGCTAAGTCGGGTATCAAGAACTACAGTGATACCTGCATCACTTTCAGATGCAAAGCCCTCAACCTGCGCACTCTCAATAAGAAGGTCTTCTCTTTCAAGAGTAATTGTGCTGCCGCCTGCCTCAAACTTGATTGCACCATTATTCTCAAGCTCATCCATTGCACTGTTGCCATCAACATTTGCAAGGTAATCTCTTATTGCACCGAGGAATTTTCCGTATTTGGGACCAACAGTTTTAAGCTGCGGCTTAAAGCTGTAGCTTGTGCATTCACGTACACTGTCCGTAAACGTAACTTCCTTGACATTAAGCTCGTCTGCAATAATTTCCTTATAGAAATCGTTAAGGGCACTATCTGCCTTTACAAGCATTTTGCCGATAGGCTGACGGTTCTTAATATTTGACGCATTACGTGCCGCTCTTCCAAGTACAACAATTTTAAGAACCTGCTCCATATTACTTTCAAGCTCGGCATCAATCTTGCTTTCATCAAACTCAGGATAATCGCAAAGATGTACACTTATCGGTGCATCCTTGTCAATACTGCATACAAGGTTTCTGTAAATATCCTCTGCCATAAAGGGAATCATAGGTGCAGTAACCTTTGAAAGTGTCACAAGTGCAGTATAAAGCGTCATATACGCATTTATCTTATCCTGAGTCATTTCCTTACCCCAGAAACGCTCACGGCTACGGCGTACATACCAGTTACTGAGTTCATCTGTAAATTCCTGAATTACTCTTGCAGTTTCAGTAATCTTATAATCGGAAAGGTTGTTGTCAACCGTCTTAATAAGCGTATTAAGCTTTGAAATGAGCCACTTATCCATTACGGAAAGCTTATCATACTCAAGCGTATATTTTGTTGCATCAAAATTATCGATATTTGCATAAAGCACAAAGAATGCATAAGTGTTCCAGAGAGTACCCATAAACTTACGCTGACCTTCGCTTACTGCACCGTCGTGGAAACGATTGGGAAGCCACGGTGCACTGTTTACGTAGAAATACCAGCGGATTGCATCTGCGCCGTGCTTTTCAAGAGCCTCAAACGGGTCAACCGCATTACCCTTGGACTTACTCATCTTCTGTCCGTTTTCGTCCTGAACGTGACCGAGAACGATAACATTCTTATAAGGTGCTTTATTAAAAATCAGTGTTGAAATCGCAAGAAGTGAATAGAACCATCCTCTTGTCTGGTCAACTGCCTCACTGATGAAGTTTGCAGGGAAATTCTCCTCAAATATTTTTTCATTTTCAAAGGGATAATGCCACTGTGCAAAGGGCATTGCACCTGAGTCAAACCAACAGTCAATAACCTCTTTTGTACGGTGCATCTCTCCTCCGCACTGTGGGCACTTGATTGTCACTGCATCAATGTATGGTCGGTGAAGCTCGATATTCTCAGGGCAGTTATCACTCATTTCACGAAGCTCTGCAATAGAGCCGATTGAATGCTTATGTCCGCAATCACACACCCAGATATTAAGCGGTGTTCCCCAGTAACGGTCACGGCTTACACCCCAGTCCTGAACATTTTTCAGCCAGTCACCAAAGCGGCCCTTACCGATACTTTCGGGAATCCAGTTAATTGTTTCGTTATTTTTAATAAGGTCATCACGCACAGCCGTCATTTTTATAAACCATGACTCTCTTGCGTAATAGATAAGGGGTGTGTCGCATCTCCAGCAGAACGGATAAGAATGTTCAAACGGGAGTGCCGCATAAAGAAGTCCGCTTTCATCAAGAGCCTTGAATACTTCCTTATCTGCATCCTTACAGAACATTCCTGCCCACGGGGTTTCAGAAGTCATTTCACCCTTTGCGTCAACGAGCTGCACAAACGGCAAATCATATGTTCTTCCCACTCTGGAGTCATCTTCACCAAACGCAGGTGCAATATGAACAATACCTGTACCGTCGGTGAGTGTTACATAACTATCGCATACAACGTAATATGCCTTTTTATCAGGATTTGCAAAATCAAAGAGCGGCTCATATTCCTTATACTCAAGGTCTTTACCGACATATTCTTCGATTACTTCATATTCACCCTTTATAACAGAGGGAATAAGAGCCTCTGCAAGAATATAAATATTACCCTCATTATTGATTTTAACGTATCTTTCGTCGGGGTTTACGCAAAGTGCCACGTTTGAGGGAAGTGTCCACGGCGTAGTGGTCCACGCAAGGAAGTATTCGTCCTCAGTTCCCTTTACACGGAATTTTGCAATAGCACTCTTTTCCTTTACATCTTTATATCCCTGGGCAACCTCGTGGCTTGAAAGCGGAGTTCCGCAACGGGGGCAGTAAGGTACAATCTTATAACCTTTATAAAGAAGGTCCTTTTCCCAAATCTTTTTAAGCGCCCACCACTCAGATTCAATAAAGTTATTGTCATATGTTACATATGGGTCATCCATATCAGCCCAGAAGCCTACAGTCTGTGAGAAATCCTCCCACATACCTTTGTATTTCCACACGCTTTCCTTACACTTTGTAATGAAAGGCTCAAGTCCGTACTGTTCAATCTGCTCCTTACCATCAAGACCGAGAAGCTTTTCAACCTCGAGCTCAACGGGAAGTCCGTGAGTATCCCATCCTGCCTTACGGATAACCTTATAACCCTTCATTGTGCGGTAACGCGGAATCATATCCTTGATTACACGTGTCAGCACGTGACCGATATGCGGCTTTCCGTTTGCCGTAGGCGGTCCGTCATAGAATGTATAGCACTCACACTTGGCACGGTTTTCAATACTCTTTTCAAAAATATTGTTTTCACGCCAGAAAGCACCTATTTTCTTTTCCCTTTCAACAAAATTAAGATTAGTGTCAACCTTGTTGTACATAAATCTTCCTCCTACCTATATAAAAAAGTATTTTTAATACATCAACCCCTACCCCACTCTTTGGGGTATTTATGCCATTTTGAGCGCCAAAATGGCGAAAAGCGTCGGGGGATTTCGATTTCCCCCGAGCCCCTTTGAAACGACCTCGCAGGGGCGCTTTCAATTTCGGGCGTGCCACAGAATTAGTAATTGGTCTTTGTTTATAAATTTGCTTTTCTTTCTTACGCCGTCCGCATTGAAATACTCATTTTCAAGATGGACTAAAAATTGCCCGTCAGCAGCGGAAATTGATACGAGCAATTTTTACCCAAGAAAGCAAAGCAAATTTACAAACCCTGAGAGTGTGGAAGTTAGTTAGTTTTATATCAAACTAACTGCAGCGATAAAGCTGCGTTTTTCCGTGGTTTTGGTCTTTTTGACACCAAAAGGACATATTGATACGTGCTCCACGTATGTTTCTTAAGCTTTGCTTATTTTTACACAACGTATTTTTCAATACAAAAAAATCGTCCTATGCTAAATAGGACGAAGTCGCTTTTTCACCTAATTAGCATACCATCATATGCGTCCCCTTAACAGAGGGACCCCCTGTCGTCGCTTAATCGTAATTAATCAATTAATGTACTTTCAGCAACGCAGCTCAGAAGTGATATTCACCGTCGGTTAATCTGCATCAGGCTCACACCGTCCCTGATTCGCTACGCCATTTCACCTTACGGCTACTGTCTTCGTCACAGCTTTTATATGTCTGCATTTAATTATATATCCGCTTTACTAAAATGTCAACTGTTTTATTTCCATTTATTTATTGCAACAAGGTGAAAAATATTGTATAATTAAATTAATTAATCACAAAGGAGGGGCAAAATGTCACTCAGAATAATTTTAGGCCGCGGTGGATGCGGAAAAACAACATATATGCTCGGTGATATGGAGGAAAACAGCGATTGCGTTTACATAGTACCTGAACAGTTTTCATTTTCTGCCGAAAAAAAGCTTATTGATGCATTTGGCGTGGTAGGTCTTGGAAATCCGCAGGTGCTTAGCTTTATGCGCCTTGCAGACTTGGTTTTTTCAAAATACGGTGCTCCGAAATTCATTTCTGATGATGCATCCTTTCAGATGCTTGTAAGCTACTGCGCAAATTCCATCAAGGCAGAAAAGCTCAGACTTTTTGACGGACTTGTTAAAAAGAGCGACCTTGCCGATACCGCCGCATCGCTTATTACAACATTTAAACGCTACTGTATAACTGCCCCCATGCTTTTAAGTGCAATAGAAAAAACGGATGACCTTCTTTTAAAGAAAAAGCTTTCTGATGCCCTTACGGTATACGAAGAATATAATGAGTGCCTCAAAGAGGCAGGTGTAAGTGATAAAAACGATACCTTATCCGTGCTTGCCTCCGTGCTTTCAGATGAAGAGTGCGACTACCTTTCGGGCAAAAAAATATATATAGACCAGTTTTCAGATTTTGACCCCAGTGAATATGAATGTATTAAAGCAATGCTGCGCCGTGCACAGACAGTCTGCATATCTCTGTGCACAGACGGCTCTTTCCCTTTTGATACGGTTAACCGTACATATAATACGCTTTTAAGGCTTGCAAAGGAGTGCGGCTGCAAAGTCAGCACATCGATTGAAATTGACAGCGCTATGCACGGGGCAAAGCCAATGATTAAGCACCTTGAAAAATGCTATTTTGACGATGACAGTGCACAGTTTGCAGGAAGTGACGGCAGTCTGTCAGTTTTCTGCGGAAAAAACAGATTTTCTGAAATTCACCACGTGGCGAGAAATATTGTGCGCCTTGTACGTGACAAAGGTTTTCGTTACCGTGATATTTCGATTATTGCACGTGATGCCGATCTGTATAAAGGGATTGTCGAGCGTATTTTCCCATTTTATGATATACCCGTATTCATTGACAAAAAATCTCCGCTTTCATCGCACAGCGTAACACTTTTTATTACAAGCATACTTGACCTTGCGGCAGGCGGTTTTACATATGAAAATATTTTCAGCTATATTAAAAGCCCGTTTTCGCCAATTTCAAAGGATGAGGCGGACGAGCTTGAAAACTACTGCCTTGCATTGGGTATACGCCCGTTTTCGTGGAAGAAACCGTTTTACGCAAAAAACAGTGTATATGATGCTGAAAATTCTGCAGGCACAAAAGCCGTTACAGAAGAAAAGCTTGAAAAAATCAACGCCCTGCGTGAAAGAGTTTACGCACCTCTTGCCAGGCTTTTATGTGCGATAGGAAAAAAGGCACGTGTAGAAGATACCTGCCGTCACCTTTTTGATTTCTTTGAAAATATTTCTCTCAGGGAAAAGATTGAAAGCTATGCAACCGCTCTTGAAGAAGACGGAGAAAATCTTTATGCACTGCAAACAAAACAGGTTTATAATATTTTAGTCGATATTTTCACCGATATATGCGAGGTTATGGGTGAAAAGGAGCTTACACTCAATCAGTTTTATACAACAGTAATGGCGGGGCTTCAATCAGTTGAAATCGGAACAATTCCCGTCTCTTCAGACTGTGTTACCCTCGGCTCTATCGACAGAATAAAGGGACACGGTGCACGCAGTGTATTTCTTGTTGGCGCAAACAGCGGTGTTTTCCCCGCTTCACCCAGTGAGGGCGGTCTCTTTACCGACGAGGATAAGGCAGAGCTTGAAAAAATGGGGATTCATATGCCCCCGTCGCTTGCCACTCTGGCACAGAGCGAACAGCTTCTTATCTATGATGCCATTACGTGCGCAGGAGATTATCTTTATGTGAGCTATGCCGCGCAAGACAGTGCTTCAAATGCACTTTTACCGTCGGAAATTGTGGGACGTATACGCTCCCTTTTCCCTGACATTCCATATACAGATGATCTTACCTCTCTTCCCGATGACGAAAGTATGATAACTGCAAAAAAAGCGGTATTTGATATGCTGTGTGCCAAAATACGTGAATATGCACTTGGCAAAAAACCCCTTTCCCCGGCAATGAGTGCGGCGGCATATTATTTTTGTAATGACGAAGTATATGCACCGCTTCTTAACGATGCGCTTTCTATGACAAGCTTTGAAAATGAATCCTCACCAATTGACGAAGAACTTATAGATAAGGTTCTCGGTGATAATATGAAAACGAGTGTCACCCGCCTTGAAAGCTATAATAAATGCCCGTTCTCGTACTTTGCAAAATATCTGTTAAAGCTTGAGCCTAAAAGAACCTTTGAGGTCAGCGTTTCAGACAGTGGCTCTTTCCTGCACGATTTTCTTGACAGATTTTCCCGATTTGTGTCAGAGAGCACGGACGAAAACGGCAATCCCCTTACATGGCACAGTATTGATAACGATTTCATACGTATAAACACACCCGGAATACTTGAAGAAGTTTTATGCAGTGTTAACGGGGAAATGCTTGAAATTCCACGTATAAAAGCACTCTTTGACAGACTTTGCCGTGTTGCAGTGCAGTCTGTCTATGTTCTGCGCCGTCATATTGTAAAAAGTGATTTTGTACCCTTAGGTTACGAAATAAGCTTTGACGAGGACGGACGCTTTAAACCTACGAAGATAAAGCTTGATGACGGAAAAACCGTTACTCTTCGGGGCAGAATTGACCGTGCGGATGAATTTACACTTACAATGCCCGACGGAGAAAGCGGAAAATTTGTAAGAATTGTTGATTATAAAAGCAGTGATAAAACGCTTTCCTTAAGCGACGTATATCACGGCGTACAATTGCAGCTTTTTGTGTATCTTTCAACGCTTTGCAAAAACGGCTACTCCCCTGCAGGTATTCTTTACTATAACCTTTCAGACCCTATCGTAGAGGTTACACCTGGGGCAACAGAGGATGAAATACTTCAAAAAAGGTTTGAGCAGCGCAGAATGAGCGGTATCGTTCTCTCCGAAAATGATATGGCAGAGCGTATGGACGGAACAGAAACCCTTAAATCCAAAAAGACTGCAACGGCAAAAAATTTCAATGCAATGTTCAGGCATCTTGACAAGGTTATAAAAAACACTGCCGAGGATATTTACAGCGGTAAATTCCCCATTGAGTGTACCGCTGATGCGTGTGACTGGTGTGAGTATAAGCATCTTTGCCGATTTGAAAAATCCTTCGCAGGGTGCAGTATACGTGATAATGAAAAGCTCAAGGATGATGAAGTATGGGCTTTGTTAGAGGAGGGTGAGATTTGATATGAAATGGACAGTTGACCAGGAAAAATCAATATTTGCCAACCCCTCCAATATAGTTGTAAGTGCCGCCGCAGGAAGCGGAAAGACGCAGGTGCTTACAACACGAATAATTGAGCGGATAAAAAACACCTCCTCCCCCGTTTCTGTCGAAAAGCTTCTCATAGTTACCTTTACAAAGGCTGCCGCCGCAGAAATGAAGGAGCGAATTGCAAAATCACTGCGCACTGCCGCAAAAGAAGCACAGAGCAGAGAAGAACGTGATTACCTTAAAGGTCAGCTTTCCCTTTTGGGAAGTGCTAAAATATGTACAATTGATTCATTCTGCTATGACGTTGTAAAGCAGAATTTCTTCAAGGTAAATCTCCCCTCCGATATTTCAATCGGTGAAAATGGGGAGCTTTCACTGCTTCGCCTTGCGGCACTGGAGGAAACAGTTGATGCACTTTACTGTGCACTTGAAAAAAGCAGAGGGGCTAAGCTCAGCGAGGAAAATCTCGCCCTTGCATCTGTGTGCGAGGAATATTTCGATGACGACCTTCCCTTTATTCTTCTTGGGTTTGATGCGCTTACAAATGCCTGCGCCTATGACAAGCGGGACAGTGAATTCACAGAAAACATCCGTGGTGGCGGTGATTATTCCACTATGATAAGGGAGCTTTATCAAAAAGCTCAATCTGCTGCATACCCTGATAAGTGGCTTGACCAGATGGCGGATATGTATAATGCTGATATTCTTCCCTATGATAAAACTCCGTTTTTTGAATATGCATTTTCAGAATGTATCAGTACAATAAAAAACGGTGCATTATCTCTTAAAAGTGCCGCACAAATTTCAGAAAATGGCGCTATAGGTTATGAAGCGTGTCTTTTAGAGGAGGCAGAAAGGCTCGATGCACTCTCTTCCTTTAACGATTACGACGCTCTTCGCACTGCCTATATGAATACGGAAATTTTCGGCAGATTAAAAGGGAAAAAGCGTGGATGCGATGAAGAGCTTTCAGGCAGTATAAAGACAGCACGCGACAATGTAAAAAAGGTTGTAGGCGATACACTTTCCGCTCTTCTTGAATTTTCGCTTTCTGATTGCGAGTCACTGCGCACACAATTATATCCGCAGATAAAGGCACTTTGTTCTGCGGCAAAGCTTTTAGGCAAAATTTATTATGAAAAAATGACTGCCCGCAGAATTATTGACTTTTCTGCGTGTGAGCATCTTGCACTTACCGTTATTTCAGAGGACGGACAAAATCTCACCGATGCGGGCGAGGCTATACGAAACAAATACGATGAAATCTATATAGACGAAACACAGGACTCGAACGAGCTTCAGGATATGCTTTTCTCGCTTATAAGCAAGGGACGCACATTTATGGTAGGCGACGTAAAACAGAGTATTTACGGTTTCCGCAATGCCGATCCTACAATCTTTATGAAAAAGTGTGACGAATCGCTTTTTGATGAAGATGCTTTAAAGCGCAAGATTTTCCTATCAAAAAACTTCCGCAGTTCAAAGGGCGTAATTTCAGGTGTTAACAGTGTTTTTGATATTATAATGACCTCTGATGTCTGCAGTATTGATTATAAAGGTGAACACCGTCTTGATTACGGTGCTGACTTTATGCCCGAAAACTTTGAGGGTGAAAAATGTGAAATTGTCATTATCGAAAAGGACGGTAATGCAGAAAATCAGCTAAAAAACGAAATGGAATATATCGCAGGGAAAATAAAAACACTTGTTGCAAGCGGTAAGGAAATTTTTGACAAGGACGAGGGCACTGTGCGCCCGATTTCCTACAGTGACATAGCTATTCTTATGCGCTCGGTAAGCTCTGCTGCACAAACGTGCGAATCGGTATTTGCACAAAATGCTATCCCCTGCTATGTAGACGGCGGAAGCGGACTTTTTGAAACGAGCGAGGTCGGTCAGATAATAGAGATATTAAAGCTGATTGACAATGCCCAAAGCGAAATCCCGCTTGCTTGTGCACTTAGAACTCCTATGTTTATGTTTGACGAAAACGACCTTTTGAGGATAAAGCTTTGTTCAAGGGAAAGCTTCTGTGATGCGTTTTACGGAATATGCAGCGGAAAATACAAAACCGAAAATGCCCTCACAAAAAAATGTCTTGATTTTATGCACCGTCTTTCCTCCTGGAGAAAGGCATCAGGCTTTATCAGTGTAGAGGCTCTTATCCGCAGAATATATACAGACACCAATATTTACAGCAGTGCTCTTTCCTTCCCTGACGGACAGATGCGCAGAGCAAATCTTGATTTACTTCTTGAAAAGGCGGAGGAATTTGAACGTTCAAGCTACAGCGGTTTATTTAACTTTGTAAACTATGTTCAGAAAATCAAAAAAACTTCCGACAATGTAAGCGGTGCAAAGGCTGTTTCAGAAAAAATGAACGTTGTCCGTATTATGAGCATACATAAATCCAAGGGACTTGAATTTCCCGTAGTTTTTGTTGCAAACTGTGCAAAGCCTTACCACGCCCCGACAACGGGTGCAGGCGGTCTTATCATTAATTCACGCTGCGCAATCGGTATGAATGTTATAAACCCGCTGCTCCGCTCCAAATACAAATCGCCTATGCAGACCGCCCTTTTACACATGGCAAAAATGGGCGACAGTGCAGAGGAAATGCGTCTTTTCTATGTTGCACTTACCCGTGCACGCGAGAAGCTTTATTCCGTATGCACACTGCGTGATTATGATGCTTTTGAAAAAATGACCTGCTCTGCAGTGGACAAGCTTACTAAAAACGAAATTTTAAATGCAAACAGCTACAGTGCACTTTTAGCACTTGCCTACGGACACGGTGCAGATAAGTGCTGGAGCATTACAGAGATTTCTCCCCGGGAGGCACAAAACACCGCTGAGGATTATGAAAAACATCCTGATGAATTTTGCGAGGATAAAGAGATAAGCAGGATGCTTGATTTTAAATATCCTTACGAGGCTTCGCTATTACTTCCAAATAAGGCTTCTGTATCATTTCTTAAATCGTTTGACATTAACCTTGCCCCGTCGGAGGGCGGTAATATAAGTCTTCTCGGTGCCCCGTCATCAAAGAAAATTACTCTTTCTGAAATGAGGTTTTCCAAAAATGAAGACAGTGGCACATTCTTCGGCAGTGCACATCATAAAATGCTTCAGTATCTTGACTACAGCTCAGATAATATTGAGATGCAGAGGGATGCACTTATTAAAAAAGGTATTCTTTCAGCGGAAGAGGCAGGCGTTCTCCACATTGAAAAGCTAAAAGCTTTTATTAAAAGCGACCTTGCCTCTATGATGAGAAATGCGCCAAAGCTTTACCGTGAAGAGCCATTTGTAATCAGTGTAAGCGCAAAGGAGCTTTCCCCCGCACTTCCCGAGGGTGAGACGCTGTGCGTTCAGGGTATTATTGACTGCTATTTTATAAAGGACGAAAAAACCATCGTTCTTGTAGATTATAAAACAGATACATACGATAACCCGTCTGAAATTGCAGAAATATACAAAAAACAGCTTTATTATTATGAGATGGCACTTAAACAAAAATTTAAAGACAAAATAATCGAAAAATATCTTTACTTGCTTCATAAAAATGATATAATAGTAGTAGATGATTTACGGAGGTAGTAAAATGGCTGAAAGAATGGACGATACAAAGGCAATAAAAAGAAAATTTGATGACGAAACAGTTGAACAGCTTGTTGAAAACCGTTTCGTTTCTGATAAAAAAGCTTCACACAAACCAAAAAGAAAGGCTAAAAAGAAAAAGAACTATGCACTCAGTGCACTTATCACAATTCTTGCATTTGTGCTTGTTTTTGTTGTTTTCTTTATCGGCTCGTACATAGTTTTTACTGCATCACCTCAAAATATTGAAGATGAAATCAAGGTAACAGACAGTAAAGACGATAAAAAGAATGAGGACCTTGCAAAAGATTATGAGAAGGAGGAGCTTCCTGCCCCCGAAAAGAATAAGGAAAATAAAGAGGATAAAAGCTTTGACGATGATTCTCTTATGAAGGAGGATGACCTTGACGTTAAGCCTTCTTCTGAAAAGAAAGACAAAGCGGAGGATAAAAAGCCGTCATCTACTGATGATGACGAAGATGAAAAAGAAAAGCCCTCATCATCTGCAGCAGAGGATGAAAAAAAGGCGGATGCAAATACCAAGCCACAGGCACAGCCCTCTGCAAAACCGTCTGCCCCTGCGGCGGACGAAAAACCGTCATCTGATGTAGTAAAAAAGAATGAGCAGTCGGAGGCTATAATCCTCGATTAATATTTTGGAATAATGGAGGTTTTGTTATGAACAAAAACGGTGCAGAAAAACTTTTTTCCAGAATGATTGACCGTGAATATGCGGAAATGGCAGATTTACCCGAGGATATGCTCTACGAGGAGGAAATCCTTGACGAAGACGTGTTGGTTGACGAAAGCAAGGACGAGGATTACTATAAAAACAGAATAGCTAAGGGATATGGTTTAACCGACAGTGTTATATAGGGGATGCAAGTGTAAGAGGATATAAATGTAAATTAATATTAGTATAGTTATAGTCATGCAATAGAAAGAAAAAGGAGCAGCGAAATGGAAAACATCAAAGAATTTTTTGAACAGGCAGCAATTGATATAGTAGGAAGTGCAGCAGATCCTAATACTCATTTATATAAACTTGAAGACGGAACCATTGTTCACAGAGTTTATGTTAATACAAAAAAAGGCGGAGAAGAAAAGAATATTCTTTTTATTTCCGATACTCATCTTACAACCTGGAATCTTAAGGATTTTGAAGAAAAGAATCCTGTTATTCTTGAAACTATCGATAAAAGAAGAAGTTCCTTCAGAAGAGAAGATGCTCTTTTAAACACAGAAAAGTTTATGAGTTGGTCAACGATGTTTGATAAAACCGTTGTCGGCGGTGATTTGATTGACTACCTTACCTGGGGCGGAATTGAGTACATACAGCGTTTTTTCTATGACAAAAACCCTGAAGCAATTCTTCTTATAGGCAGTCACGATACCACCCGTATTGTAGGATACAAGAGCGAAATCGAAGACCCTACAACCTTGGAGTCAAGAGAAGATATTATAAGAGGTGCATTAAAAACCGATATACATTATCATTCTGAAATTTTTGCAGACAGAGCTCTGCTTATCGCACTTGATAATGGTCAGCATAAATATTATGATTTTCAGGTGGAAAAATTAAAGGCAGATATTGAAAAAGCAAAAAAAGAAGATCTTGACATTTTCATATTCCAGCACGAGCATATGGCAACCAACAACCCAAAAGAAAAGAGGATAAATGTTCTTTATGAAAATCTTAACAGAGATTTTAACATTCACGAACACGTTCTTGATTTCTGTGATTCTCCTTATAAAATCGGAGGTCCGGGCACCGAGGGAACTACTCTTGAGCTTTACAATCTCATAAGAGAAAATGCTGACATAATAAAAGGTGTGTTCTGTGGACATTGGCATAATGAAGCATATACTGAAATTCTGGGGTCATATATTAATGAAAACGGTGAAAAGATTGAAAAAATAATACCTCAGTATATTGTTACCGCTGCAGCTTATGAAAAGGGCCATATGATGGTAATAACAGTAAAATAACAAAGTTGACTTCGTCAACTAAATGTTCGCTGCGCTCACCTTTTTATAGGTAAACTTTGTTGAAATACGCAATTTTGCGCACAATGCGCGCAAATTCCTATATTATAAACAAGTGTGACTAATATCACACTTTTTTATGCCAATAAGTTACGGACAAACTGAGCCAAGCTTCGCTTGGCTCAGTTTGTCCGTTCTGCACTATTTTTTCCTATCCTCGCAATAAAGTAGGTAAAAAACATTAGTAAATATATGATTCGGGGTTTATTGCCACTCCGCCCTGCCATATTTCAAAATGCAGGTGCGAGGTTTCTCTGCTTTCAACGGCGGCACTTTTCCCTACCTTGCCAACCGTTTGCCCCTTTTTCACTTTATCGCCTTTTTTTACGGGCGGTTTTAATGCAAGGTTTTTATATACACTTTTTAAATCTTCACTGTGGGTGATTTCAACACAGTTTCCCCAAAGCTTGTCCTTATACACACGTGTTACAGCGCCGTCCCAAACGCTTTGAACCTCGCTCCCCTTTTCGGCTGCATAATCTATCCCCGTATGCGCACGCCAGTCCCCCATAGTTTCAGAATAGACTGCCGTTTCGCTATATCCCTTGAGCACAGTTTGTCCGCACGGGAAAAGAAGTCTTGACGGCATGCTCTCTTTTGTTTCAGGCTTTTTTTGAGGTTTTGCAGTTTCTTCTGCCTTGCTTTCCTCCAAAACCTTTGCCCCTGCGGCGGCAGGGGTCAACTCTTCTTTTTCCTCTTTTTTGGGAATTGTTACCGTTCCCATATATATTTTATTTTCCGAAGAATTTTCTTCCTTACTGCGCAGAGCAGTAGCCCGCCCGATTAAAAAGCTAAGTAAAAAAACGCTTATCACTATCGTTGCAATAAGCAGCGCTCTTGCATTTTTCATTCTCCTCACACTCCTCATTTGTATTATTGCCAAAACTGCCTGATCTAAACACCCTCAATCTGAGTTCCGCTGTAATAATGCGTCAGAATTTTTTTATAATCAAAGCCTTCCTTTGCCATAGTATTTGCGCCGTACTGGCTCATTCCCACACCGTGACCGTAACCCGTCACTTCAAACCTGACATTTCCTTCCTCTGCAAAAATTTTAAAACAACTGCTGCGAAGATTAAAAAGGGTTCTTATTTCTCTTCCCGTAAAGTCTACACCGCCGATTGTTATGCTTTTTACACTTCCGCCCTCACTTATTTCACTTTTTCCTATATCCTCGGGAGTATTTAGCTTTACCTCAGAATTTTGTGATAATATTTTTTCCTTAAATTCTTCAAAGGAGAAAATAGCACTGGAATAAAAGTTGGGGGCATTTTCTTCCCCGTGGCTTTCAACACTTACAAGATACGGAACGTCGCCGCCCCATACGTCAGAGGAATTTTCCGTTCTTCCCCCTCCTGACTGAGAATGAAAAACTGCAAGGGCAACTTCACCGTTATAGGTCAGAATTTCCCCTGCCGTTTCTTCTATTGCCTGCTTTATTTTTTCACTGTATTTATCAGCATCTTTTCCCCATTCTTTTTGCGCTTTTTCTATTTTTTTATATGCTTTACAATGCGCAAAATCAGTGCATACTGCCGCACCCGTATGCTCCCCGCTCGGGTTTTCCATTCTGTAAATTGCGTAGCTCCGTGCGGCAACTGCCTGTGCTTTAAGAGCTTCTTTTTCAAATGAGGCAGGCATTTCCGCACAAACAACACCCATCAGATATTCTTCAATATCCATTTCCTTTATAACCTTTTCGTCAGAAAAATACACACTGATGTCCTGTCCTGAATGCTTTTTTGGTTTTTCGCTGAGGTTGTCCTGAAACTGCATAATAAAAAAAACGCACAGTGGCAAAATTAATGCAGATATCAAAAAAAACGCTGTATAAAAAATATATCTTTTCACAAAAAAACCTCCCCATAATATAATTATATTTTTTTAGCCGTATTTTAGAACATTTTTGTTGAAATTACCATCATTTGGTGGTATACTAATATTTAATTAGTTTTTTGGAGTTGATGGCATATGCAAAATAATGATGCTTTATTTGATAAGCTTTGTAATCTTACAAAGGATATTTATTCAATTGATTCAGAGCTTTACAACAGATACAGTGTAAAAAGAGGGCTTCGTAATTCTAACGGAAGCGGTGTTCTCGTCGGACTTACAAAGGTCGGCGACGTTCACGGTTATCTCCTTGACGAAGGGGAAAAGCACCCGATAGACGGTCAGCTCCGATACAGAGGTGTGAATGTTACAGATATTGTTGAGGGTTGTGACAAGGATAACCGTTTCGGCTTTGAAGAGGTTGTGTATCTTCTCCTTTTCGGCAGACTTCCCAAAAAGGATGAGCTTGACGAATTTTCCCATTACCTCGGTTCAAAAAGGCAGCTTTACCCCAACTTTACAGAGGATATGATTTTAAAGGCACCGAGTAATAACATTATGAACAAGCTTGCCCGCAGTGTTCTTGCAAGCTATTCATATGACGATAACCCTGACGAGGTATCAATTGAAAATGTACTGCGTCAGTCGTTTGAGCTTATTGCACGTTTCCCCGCTATGATTGCACACGCATATCAGGCAAAATCGCATTACTATGACGGAAAAAGTCTTATTCTCCATTCACCCCGTGCAGATATGAGTACGGCTGAAAATTTCCTTTATATGATGCGCCCGAATAATGAGTTTACGCAGACGGAGGCACATCTTCTTGACCTTGCACTCATTCTTCACGCAGAGCACGGTGGCGGTAACAACTCAACCTTTACAACGCATGTTCTTTCATCATCAGGTACAGATACCTACAGTGCGATTGCGGCGGCAATCGGTTCTCTTAAAGGACCAAAGCACGGCGGTGCAAATGCAAAGGTTATGGGAATGATTGATGATTTCAAGGCAAATATTACTGATATTACAGATGAAAAGCAAATAAGAGAGCATATTATAAAGCTTTACCGCAAAGAGTCCTATGACCATAGCGGTCTTGTATACGGTATAGGCCACGCCATTTATACAAAGAGCGATCCCCGTGCCGTTCTTCTTCGAAAGAGTGCAGGAATGCTCGCCCGTGAAAAGCATATGGAAGAGGAGCTTTTGATGTATGACCTCATTGCAAAAAATGCGATTGAGCTTTTCACAGAAATTACAGGCAAGGAAAAAGACCTTGCAATAAACGTCGACTTCTACAGCGGCTTTGTTTATAAAATGCTCAACATTCCGCCTGAGGTTTATACACCAATATTTGCTATGAGCAGAATTGCAGGCTGGTGCGCACACCGTCTTGAGGAAATTATGGTTTCTGACAGAATTATACGTCCTGCGTATAAGAATGTTTTAAAAGCCAAAGAATATGTCGATATAAGCGACAGAACATAACAAACGGAGGTATCTTTTTATGCAGGAAGGTTACTCAAATTTCATTCACGATATTATTGATGAGGATTTGGCGGCAGGCCGTGAAAACGGTGTGCACACACGCTTTCCTCCCGAGCCTAACGGTTATCTTCATATAGGAAGTGCCAAGGCTATATGGATTAATTTTATGACAGCAAAAAAATATAACGGACTTTTCAATCTCCGTTATGATGATACAAACCCCGTAAAGGAAGATGATGAGTTTGTAAAGGCAATTGAGGCTGACCTTCACTGGCTCGGTGCTGACCCTACGGGCGGAATTTACTACGGCAGTGACTATTTTGACAAGTGCTATGAATTTGCTTGCAAGCTTATACGTGACGGCAAGGCATTTGTATGCGACCTTACACAGGAGGAAATGGCTCTTTACCGTGGAACACTGACAGAGCCGGGTAAAGAAAGCCCCTACAGAGGCCGTAGTGTAGAGGAAAATCTCGACCTTTTCGAACGTATGAAAAACGGTGAGTTTGCAAACGGTGAGAGGACACTGCGTGCAAAGATTGATATGGCGTCACCCAATATGAATATGCGTGACCCCGTTATCTACCGTATACTCCATATGAATCATCACCGTCAGGGCGATAAGTGGTGCATATATCCTATGTATGACTTTGCGCATCCCATTCAGGACGCTTTGGAGGGTATTACACATTCCCTCTGCTCTATCGAGTTTGAAAACCACCGTCCGCTTTATAACTGGGTTGTTGATAATGTAGGCTTTGACCACGACCCGCATCAGTATGAATTTGCACGTCTTAATATGACATATACCGTTATGAGTAAGCGTTATCTTCGTAAGCTCGTTGAAACAGGTAATGTTGACGGATGGGACGACCCGAGAATGCCAACCCTGCAGGGACTTAGAAGACGTGGCTATACCCCCTCTGCAATATTTGACTTTATTGAGAGAAGCGGTGTTGCAAAGGCAAACTCTATGGCGGATATCAGACTTCTTGAATACTGCATTTGCGAGGAGCTTAACGAAAACGCTCAGCGCCGTGTTGCAGTAATTGAGCCTCTTAAGGTTACAATAACAAATCTTCCCGATGACCATATAGAGTATTTTGAGCTTCCAAACCATCCCAAGCGTGAGGAGCTTGGCACACGTAAGGTTCCCTTTACAAATAAGCTCTATATCGAGCAGAGCGACTTTATGGAAGAACCCGTTCCGGGATTTAAACGTCTTAAACCAAACGGCGAAGTAAGACTTATGGGCTCATACATTATGAAGTGTAACGAGGTTCTTCACGATGAAAACGGTAATGTTTGTGAGCTTTTGTGCACTGTTGATGTAGAGACGGGTAACGGTATGCCCACAGACGGCAGAAAGGTCAAGGGTAACATCCACTGGCTCAGCCGTGAAACTGCGGTGCCTTTCAGCGTTCATCAGTTTGACAATATCTTTAACAAAGAAAATGTTGCCACCCTTCTTGAGGATGACAACTTCGATGAATTTATTAATCCTGATTCACTTATCGTTTATGAAACCGCCTATGGCGAGCCGTCACTCAGGGATGCCGAGGTCGGTGAAAAATTCCAGTTTGTGCGTATGGGTTACTTCACACGTGACAGTAAAGACACTAACGTATTTAACCGTACCGCACCGCTTAAAAGCTCATTTAAGCCACAGTAATACTTTGATACAAAAAGAGGTACACACCACTTTGTAAGTGATGTGTACCTCTTTTAGTATATATTTTCTTATTCGTAATCTACCACATCTACCCAGGAGAGCAGGAATTCACGTTCTTTTTCATTGCCCTTGACAGACTGCGAAGCTGCAACAATAGGCATCCATTTCTGAACGTACTGTTTTGCGGTATCGCTCTTTTTGCAGAACAAATCAAGGTATGCTTCTGCTCCTGAAATGTCACCTGCAAGATGGAATAAAAGATATGTTCTTGCAACATCTGCTGATGCATTACCCTGCGTTGCGTGTGACCAGTCCAAAATATAGGGGGTGCCGTCTTCGCCTATTATAATGTTTGACGGGTTAAAATCCCCGTGACAAACCTTTGTATGCTTAGGCATACCCTCAAGCCTTGTGTGAAGCTCATAACGTGTTGTTGCATCAAGATTAGATTCACTGATTTTACGGTTCATCTTATCCTTGAGCTTATTAAGAAGGGGTGCTTTCTTTGAATGAACTTCAAGCTGAAGGTCAACCAGAAGCTCAAGATATTCCTCTTTCTTATCTTCGTTTTCTTTCATAAGCTGAGAAAGCGTCTTTCCTTCAATATATTCAGATACAATCGCCCATTTGCCGTCTATTAATGTTACCTCTGAAATTTTAGGAATGTTAAGCTCTGTTTCTTCAATTCTTGCCTGATTTAAAGCTTCGTTAAGAACATCTGCCTTTGAAAAGCATTCATCAAAAACCTTAATACATCTGTCACCGTCACGGTAGATTTTTTTATTTTTTCTCTCAGAAATCAAATTATCAAGTTTCATATTCAAAATCCTCCAAATATTTTAGATGTTATTTACAGTGGGCATCGCTTTTTCCTCAAAATGTTTGCCGTAGTAGGCATTGAGGTACATCTGTTTAATTTCTGACATAAGCGGATAACGGGGATTTGCACCTGTGCACTGGTCGTCAAATGCCTGCTCTGTCATTTCGTCAAGGTTATCAAGGAATACCTTTTCATCAATGCCGTAATCCTTAATTGTTTCTTTAATACCAACCTTAGCCTTAAGGTCATTTATAAGTTTAATAAGTCCCTCAAGCTTCTCACTGTCATTATTACCCTTAACACCGAGGTAATCGGCAACTTCAGCGTAACGTGCAAGTGTATGGGGATGATCATACTGCGAGAATGTACCCATTTTTGCGGGTGCCTCGCTCGCATTAAATCTTATAACCTCTTCAATCATAAGCGCGTTTGCAACACCGTGGGGCAAATGATGGAAAGCACCCAGCTTATGCGCCATAGAGTGGCATATACCGAGGAATGCATTTGCAAATGCCATACCCGCCATTGTAGCGGCATTAGCCATCTTTTCCCTTGCTTCTATATCTGTCTGCCCGTTTTCGTAAGCTCGGGGAAGGTATTCAAAGATTGTTTTAAGTGCCTTGAGGGCAAGACCGTCTGTATAGTCGGTTGCAAGCATTGCAGCATATGCCTCAACTGCGTGTGTTACGGCATCAATACCTGATGCGGCAGTTAATCCCTTGGGTGCTGACATATGGAAATCTGTGTCAACAATAGCCATATCAGGCATAAGCTCGTAATCTGCAAGGGGGTATTTAACTCCCGTCTTCTCGTCTGTAATAACTGCAAAGGGGGTAACCTCGCTGCCCGTACCTGCAGAAGTGGGAATTGCAATAAAGTATGCTTTCTCACCCATCTTCGGGAATGTGTAAACTCTCTTTCTGATATCAATAAATCTCATTGCCATATCCATAAAGTCAGCCTCGGGATGCTCATAGAGCACCCACATAATTTTAGCCGCATCCATTGCACTGCCACCACCGAGTGCGATGATTGTGTCAGGCTTAAATGAGTGCATCTGCGCAGCACCGTTTTTAGCGTTTAAAAGTGTCGGGTCAGGCTGTACATCAAAGAATGTGGTGTGAGCAATACCCATTTCATCAAGCTTATCTGTAATAGGCTTTGTATAACCGTTTTCATAGAGGAATGTATCTGTTACGATAAAGGCTCTCTTTTTACCCATTACATTTTTAAGCTCATCAAGTGCTACGGGCAGGCAGCCTTTCTTAATATATACCTTTTCAGGTGCACGGAACCAAAGCATATTTTCCCTTCTTTCTGCTACTGTCTTAATATTTAAAAGATGTTTTACACCAACATTATCTGATACCGAGTTACCGCCCCAGGAACCGCAACCGAGTGTAAGTGACGGGGCAAGCTTGAAGTTATAAAGGTCACCGATACCACCGTGAGAAGAAGGGGTATTAACCAAAATTCGGCAGGTTTTCATACGTGCGGCAAACTCGTTAATCTTTTCTTTCTCTGTAACTTCGTTAAGATATACAGAAGATGTATGACCAAAGCCACCGTCTTCAACCAGTCTTTCTGCCTTACTGAGTGCATCTTCAAAGCTCTTTGCCTTATACATTGCAAGAACGGGAGAAAGCTTTTCGTGTGCAAACTCTTCTGAAAGCTCAACACTTTCTACCTCTCCGATAAGGATTTTTGTTCCCTCGGGAACTTTTACACCTGAAAACTCTGCAATTTTATACGCACTCTGACCAACGATTTTAGCATTTAATGCTCCGTTGATTATAATTGTTTTTCTTACCTTTTCTGTTTCTTCTTCATTTAGGAAATAACAGCCTCTTACGGCAAACTCTTTCTTAACTGTATCGTAAATACTTTCAAGCACTATTACCGACTGCTCTGATGCACAAATCATACCGTTATCAAAGGTCTTTGAGTGAATGATAGAGTTTACTGCAAGCAGAATATCTGCACTCTCATCTATAATTGCAGGGGTGTTTCCTGCACCAACGCCAAGTGCGGGCTTACCGCTTGAATATGCTGCCTTAACCATTCCGGGGCCGCCCGTAGCAAGGATTATGTCAGCCTCTTTCATAACTGTATTTGTCATATCAAGACTGGGAACGTCAATCCAGTCAATAATTCCTTCGGGTGCACCTGCCTCAACTGCTGCTTCCAGAATAAGTTTTGCCGCTGCGATTGTAGAGTTTTTCGCTCTCGGATGAGGAGAAATTATAATGGCATTTCTTGTTTTAAGAGCTAAAAGGCACTTAAAAATTGCCGTTGATGTAGGGTTTGTTGTGGGGATAACTGCGGCAATTACACCGATAGGCTCAGCAATTTTCTTTATACCATAAGACTTATCTTCCTCAATAACCCCGCAGGTTTTCGTTTCTTTATATGCATTGTAGATATATTCTGATGCATAGTTATTTTTTATAACCTTATCTTCTACAATACCCATACCTGTTTCCTCTACTGCCATTTTTGCAAGGGGAATTCTTGCTTTATTTGCAGCACTTGCTGCAGCTAAGAAAATTTTGTCAACCTGTTCCTGTGTATACGTTGCAAAAATCTTCTGTGCTTCTCTTGTGCGAAGGATTGCTTCTTCAAGCTTTTCAACGCTGTCTACAATTTCATAATTCTTTTTGTCCATTTTAATAATCCTCCTATATTTGATTACTCTGTCTTCTTCAAAATACTATTCTTTTTCCATAGTCAGTATCATAACATTATTTTTTTATTTTGGGAATTATTAAAATGTTTAATCGGTATTATCAATATCGATAACCCTTTATTTATTTCTTAAACAAAAAAGCCCGACTCTTAAAAAGTCGGGCTTTTTTGTTTAAGAAAACATTTTTCTTTTAGAATCAGATAGCTGAGCTATAAATCTGCGGTCAATTTCACTTAGCTTATATCCCTTTTTGCGAATTAAAACATCTTTATAAATTTTTTTATTTTCCACACATTTTTTCTGCACAAGATTATACCTTTTAAGAAGGCTTTCGGGTACGGGAGAGACCCACATAAAAGTCTGCGTGTTCGTACTAAGTAAATCAAACTGACTTGCCCGCTCAAAAATATATATTCTTCTGTCAATATTATCAGGAAGCTCCTCCTTTATAACTTTTGATAAAGGCATAGAAGGAACAAACGGATCTGCGTGTGCTATCTCTATATAGTCAGTTAAATCATCAAAGGTAATTTCTTCTTTCTTTGCAAGAGGGTTTTCTGCGCTCATTATCAGAGAATAGCTAAACTCCGTTACAAGGTCATATACGAAACCTTTTTCATCAAGCATTGCCTTAAAATATTTATCATAATTTTCGGCATATCTTATGATTCCAAGCTTGTAATCATGATTAATCATATTATGAATTGTCCGCTGGGAATTAGTTTCTTTATAAAATATTTCGGCACTGTCCTTAGTAAGTGTCTTTGAAAATTCAGCAAATGCTTCTGATATATAGCAGGCACGGGGAACGGAAATAGAGAATCTTTGTTTATTTGGCGCACCGTCTTTATAATATTTTTCAACAGACTCAATCTGGGCGAGGATTCCTTTGGCAAAATTTATAAACTCCTCTCCTTCGGGAGTTAAGCACATACCTTTCGTTGTTCTGTCAAAAATAGTTATCCCTAAATCAAGTTCAAGCTCCTTTATTGAACGGCTGATATTAGGCACAGCAATCAGCAAAGATTCCGATGCTTTATTAAGAGAACCTGCCTTTGCAACCTCAACTGCATATTTCATGTGTAATATATTCATAAAAAAGCACCTGCCTTCTTTTATTTCGATATTATAATATCAGTTTATGGTTTGGATGTCAATATTTTCTCAATAGCGAAAATGGCGGTTTTTTCATTCTTTAAACTATTGAAATACTTTTTATATTATGCTATACTAAGTTTTGTATCGAAAGGAGTGTTTTGATATATGGAAAAAAAGGAACATATGACTTCCATTGGCGGCAGTGCCGTTATGGAGGGTGTTATGATGCGTGGTCCCAAGGAAATTGCCACTGCAGTGCGTAAGAGCGACGGGGAAATAGAGCTTGATAAAAGAGCTGTAAGCTCCCTTGTTACAAAATATCACGTTAATAAAATACCCGTTATCAGGGGTGTATTTTCATTTTTTGATTCTATGATTTGCAGTATACGTGCACTTATGTGGAGTGCAGAGTTTGTGGACTTAGAGGACGAGACGAGTGAGTCAAAGTTTGACAAATGGCTTTCTGACAAATTCGGTGACAAGGTTAAGGATATTGTAATCTACTTTTCCCTTTTTGTTGCAATGATTTTTTCAATAGGCCTGTTCTTTATACTGCCTAATATTATTACGGGATTTTTAGGAGGCTTTATTAAAAGTAACCTGTTAAAAACGCTGATTGAGGGTATTGTTCGAATTGCAATTTTCCTCGGCTATGTTTTAGCCGTTTCGCAGATGGAGGATATAAAGCGTGTTTTCCAGTATCACGGGGCAGAGCATAAGACAATTTTCTGCTATGAGGCAGGTCTTGACCTTACGGTTGAAAATGCACGCAATATGTCACGTCTTCACCCAAGATGCGGCACAAGCTTCCTTGTTTTTGTAATGGTTATAAGTATTGTCCTCTTCTCCTTTATATCGTGGGACAATATGTGGACACGCCTTGGAATGAGGCTTTTGCTCCTTCCCGTAGTTGCAGGTATCAGCTATGAAATAATCCGTTGGGCAGGCAAAAGCAAAAGCAAGGTTGTTTGTATTATAAGCAGGCCCGGAATGTGGCTTCAGAAGATTACCACACGTGAGCCTGACGACAGTCAGCTTGAAGTTGCAATCACCGCAATGAAGGCTGTCCTGACAGATAATAAAGAGGACGACAAATGGTAAGAGAGCTTCTTAAAAATGCTGCGTTGCGCCTTACAAATTCAGATACACCGATGCTTGATGCTCGGGTACTGCTTGCAAAAGTAATGGGCGCAGAAAATGCCGCTATGATTTTTAATATGCCCGATGAAAAGCAAATAAAAACTTTTCAGGAATATATCTCAAGACGTCAAAATGGTGAACCTGTGGCATATATACTCGGTGAAAAGGAATTTATGGGATTTACATTCCATCTTAATTCTGACACCCTTATCCCAAGGCCCGACACAGAATGTCTTGTTGAAAAGGTGATTGAGCTTAACCCTATCTCTGCCCCAAAAATTCTTGATTTATGTACGGGCAGCGGTTGTATCGGAATAAGCCTTGCAAAAATGATTGATAAAAGCACTCTTGAGCTTACCGATATTTCAGAGGGTGCACTTTCTATGGCAAAGTTAAACGCTACTGAGCTTTTAGCAAATGACAAAGCAAAGGTTTATCTCCTTGACATTCTAAACGAGGAAATCTGCGGAAAGTATGATATTATTACCGCCAATCCCCCGTACATTGAAAGGGAAATCGCAAAAAATCTCCCCGTGAGTGAGTATGAGCCTATGCGTGCACTTGACGGCGGTGAAGACGGACTTACCTTTTACAAGGCAATTTCAAAGAAAGCATTTTCCGCACTTAATAAAGGCGGTATGCTTGCCCTTGAAATCGGATATGACCAAAAAGAAAAGGTATGCTCTCTTCTCACAGATTTTTCAGAGGTTTTGGACTTTAAAGACTATGGCGGAAATGACAGAGTAATTATATGTTTTAAATGAACGAAAGAAGGAACTCATTTTTCGAGTTCCTTCTTTCGTTCATTTAAAACTTTAGGCACAACGTAAATTTCACTATACGATTCTGCCTCATCATAATTTTCAGGAGGAATTTGTATCATTCCCGTACATTCTGTGGCAGATGCCACACCATTTTGCTTGCTTAACATATCAATGGCATAGTCATCTTCAGGAAGTCTTTTTTTATCCATAAATCAATCACCCGATGCTATTATGCATCGGGTGATTGATTTATATACTATCTTACTCCAAAAAGAAGCTCACTGTAGTCAGGATACGGCCACATCGTACGGTCGCAAATAACTTCAAGCTCGTCTGAAACTGTGCGAAGCTCCTCCATATTCTTTATAACCGTATTGCAGTAGTAATCTGCCTCCTCCTGCGCATCGGTTATCTTCTCTGCCTCTTTAAGTGCATTTTCAAGACTTCTCGTTTTTTCAAGCATTTCGTCAAGAAGTGCTGATGCCTTTTCAATAATGCTTTCCTCGTAAGCGCCCTTAATGCCCTTCACTGCGCTACGCTTTGCAAGGAGTGTATTACTCAGGTTTCCTATGAACTCACTGACTGCGGGCATAATGTCTTTATTTGACATTTCAGCCATTGTCAGTGCCTCTATATTAAGTATCTTGCGATAGCTTTCGAGCATTACCTCAAGTCTGGAGCGCATCTCCACCTCTGAATACACACGGTGTGTTTCGAAAAGCTCTATATTTTTCTTTGCTACAAGATGCTTTAAAGCCTCAGGCGTTGTCTTAAGATTTAAAAGCCCTCTCTTCTCCGCCTCGCAAATCCATTTATCGTCATATCCGTTACCGTTAAAGATAATATGCTTATGTGCCTTTATAGTCTTTTTGATAAGATTATGAAGCGACGCCTCAAAATCAGGTGCACCCTCTATCTCGTCTGCAAACTGACGAAGGCTTTCAGCAACTGCCGTATTAAGTACAACATTGACATCTGAAACAGATGCAGATGAGCCGAGCATTCTGAATTCAAACTTATTTCCCGTAAATGCAAACGGGCTTGTCCTGTTACGGTCTGTTGTATCCTTGGGAAATCTCGGTATTACGTGAACGCCGATTTTCATCTGTACCTTTTCACGTCCGTCATAGGATTTTCCCGTTTCAATCGCCTCTAAAATTTCACTTAATTCTTCTCCGAGGAAAATTGAAACAACTGCGGGCGGTGCCTCATTTGCACCGAGGCGGTGGTCATTTCCTGCACTTGCCACGCTGATACGAAGTAAATCCTGATATTCGTCAACCGCCTTGATAACGGCACAAAGGAACATCAGAAACTGTGCGTTCTCATATGGTGTTTCACCCGGGTCAAGGAGGTTTTTACCGTTACTTGTTACCATTGACCAGTTGTTATGCTTGCCACTGCCGTTTACACCCTCAAACGGTTTTTCGTGCAAAAGACATACAAGAGAATGTCTGCGTGCAACCTTCTGCATCATTTCCATTGTGAGCTGATTGTGGTCAGCGGAAATATTTGTTGTTGTAAATATAGGTGCAAGCTCGTGCTGAGCGGGTGCAACCTCGTTATGCTCTGTCTTGGCAAGTATGCCGAGCTTCCAGAGTTCTTCATCAAGGTCACGCATAAACTCTGCCACCCTCGGCTTTATACTGCCGTAATAGTGGTCATCAAGCTCCTGTCCCTTTGGCGGTTTTGCACCAAAAAGCGTTCTGCCCGTAAAAATAAGGTCAGGACGTTTATTATAAATTTCTTCATCTACAAGGAAATATTCCTGTTCAGGTCCTACAGTTGTCTTAACACTCTTTACATTGTCATTGCCAAAGAGCCTGAGGATTCGCATAGCCTGCTTATCAATAGCCTCCATCGAGCGCAGAAGCGGTGTCTTCTGGTCGAGTGCCTCACCCCCGTAGGAGCAGAATGCCGTAGGAATACAAAGCGTTTTATCCTTTATAAACGCATAGCTTGTCGGGTCCCACGCAGTATATCCGCGTGCCTCAAACGTAGCACGAAGTCCGCCTGACGGAAAGCTTGACGCATCAGACTCACCCTGAACAAGCTCTTTACCCGAAAACTCCATTATAACATTGGCATCATCTGTAGGCGAAATAAAGCTGTCGTGCTTTTCTGCGGTAATCCCTGTCATAGGCTGGAACCAGTGTGTATAATGTGTTGCACCGTTTTCAATTGCCCAATCCTTCATTGCATTGGCAACAACGTTTGCAACATTAATATCAAGACGTTTTCCATCCTTTATGGTTTTCTGCATTGCCTTATATATATCCTTCGGAAGTCTTTCCTTCATAACGGTTGCATTAAAAACCATACTTGCAAATATTTCGGTTACATTGCTCATCGTACTACTCCCCTTTACAACCGAAACGAAATAATCTAAACCTGCCCAAAATGGCTGAAAATCGGCTTTTTCTTCGTTGTCGGTCTTGAAATACGAAACAGTATTCCTTCGCCCTGCCGCCTTGAAAAATCTCAATTTTGAGACATTTTGGGTTTATGAAATTTTTTGCGCGCTGTTTTTCGTCAGTACAAGGCAAAAACGCAGTATATACTGTCGTATATGCAAGGCTTTTAACGCAGTAATGGCGGAAAACAGAAAGCAAAAAACAGAGTTTGGATTACTTCGTTTCGGTTGAAAAACAAGTGCCGAAGAATCCCTCGGCACCTTCTACATTAATATACCATTTTATAAAATTTTTGTCAACCATTTTACGCACGCGGGTGCGCTTTTTTATAAATTTTCTTGATATTATTTCTGAGCACCTGATTATATATCCTCGTCGTGACAACATCTGTGTGCCCGAGCATCTGTGAAACGGCATTTATATCTGCACCGTTTTCAAGAAGATGCAGTGCAAAGCAATTCCTAAGTGTCTGTGCATTAATTTCAGTTTTAATACCTGCACTTTGTGCATAGCTTCTGAGAATTTTCCAGAACCCCTGCCTTGTAAGAGCCGTGCCTGAGCAGTTTACAAAAAGATTTTTTACTTTGTTTTCGCCGAGCATAAGTGGGCGTGCCTTTTTAATATATACCTCGAGCGCCTCCGTTGCCGCCTTACCGATAGGGATGTAGCGCTGATTTTTTCCTGACGAACAGCTCAGCATACCGCCACGCACATCAACGTCCCCGAGTGCAAGGTTTATAAGCTCTGACACTTTTATACCCGTAGCATATAAAAGCTCCAGCATTGCTCTGTCACGTATTCCTTTCAGGTCAGTTGTTTTAGGCTGTTTTAAAAGCTTTAATATTTCACGGTGGCTTATCGCCTCGGGAAGCTTTTTCTCAACACGTGGCACCTCCACCCCGTAAACAGGATTTGTTTTAACTCTGCCCTCTAGCAGCATAAAATGATAAAATTTACGCAGTGCTGCCGCATTGCGTGAAATGGTGGAGTTTGCCCTGCCGCTTTCCTTTAAATCCTCTATATAGGCATCAACCGCTTCTTTTTTAACGGTTAGTGCATTTTTTATGTTGTGCGATTTGAGGTATCCGAAAAACGCCTCCAAATCACGAAGATACGAAGAAAGTGTATTTTCAGAAAGCTTTTGCCCTCTGAGGCTTTCCTCATACTGTGCCACTAACTCTCTCATTTTATCCAACCTGCCATATTAGTTTACATAATGTAGGAATTATTTTACACCCTTCCGTTTAAATTGTATATAACCAAATTGCACATATTTTCCATTTATTTTCAGTAGAAAATGCTTAAGCCTAGGAGAGCCCAGCCCCATATGCCTTAAACTTGTTAAATTTGTATGTTTTCAATTTGTCGGTTTTGTAGGGCGTCAGCCCAACTTCAACCTTCGCATTAAAACCATAGCAAATTTTCCTGCGTTTAAGGTCGAAGAGCTTAAAAACAAGAATTTTTGCTATAAGACAAAGAAAATTCAAAAATAATACTGACGTATATTTGCAGAATTTTCTGCAGTATTATACGAAAATTCTGTTTTTAACCCATATTGGGCTGGGCTATCCTAGGCTTAGTGCACGGAAAAGCACCATTTCAATACCGCCTGAAAGCATCGCTCCAAATAGCATCAGGAAAAGTTCACCCTTTTTTAGTGTTACTGTACCTCCTCCCGTTTCAATGGAAAGCCTTTGCTTTCTTGCTGTTTCCACTGAAAAAAACATTAAAAGCGGCAGGATGGAAAAGCACTGCGGCATAGCAGACATTATCCCCTCTTTAACCCCTATATATGTAAACATGTACATAAGTGAAAAGCTGCTCATACACCCACGAAGAAGCATAATAGGGTGCATTGAGGAAACGGGGAGAATGTTGCGGGCAATAAAAATCGAAAAAAGCCATAAAAGGTTAATCCACGAAAGCCTGAAAAAATCCATCAGCTCCAAAGCCGTGCTGTATTCAAAATTGCCTTCAAAAACGGCGCTGTTACTCCTTTGCTGACCGTAAAACAAAACAATTCCCATTATTATACCCAGCGTAAAATTTATTGCAGTAAAAAGGCATAGCTTTTTGCGTTCCTCTCTCAAATTTATCACCCCACGCAAAATACTATGCCTGTCCTATAGAAAATATTACATTGCTGACAAAATCTCCAAAAGTGCATACGGTGAATCTGCAAGAGCACAGACACCGCTTTTCTGAAGCTCGCCCTCTCTTGCAAAGCCGTACGTCACACCGATACATTCTATACCGTTTTTTTGTGCGCCTATAGCGTCATGCTCACGGTCACCGACCATTATCGTATTTTCCTTATCTGTCCCAAGCGCCCTCATTGCATTTTTTATAACAAGTGCTTTGTCGGTATTTCTGCCGTCAAGTTCACTTCCGAAAAGAGCATCAATATATGGCGTAATTCCATATTTATCGGCAATTTGCTGCGCAAAAACGGTGGGCTTACTCGTTGCAATTGCCATTACCTTACCCGCATCCTTTAGTGCCTTCATCACTTCAATAATGCCGTCATATATCTCATTTTCAAAAATTCCTATGGGCGCAAATCTCTCACGGTAGATTTTTACGGCTTTCTCCCCGTCTTCTTCCGAAAGCGAGGCATACTTCATAAACTGCTCCTTGAGGGGCGGACCTATAAACTCAATAAGCTCATCACACGTTCTTTCTATATTAAAATGCCTTAGAGCATGCTGAACACATTTAGTTATCCCCTCTTTTGGATTGGTAAGTGTTCCGTCAAGGTCAAAAAGAATATATTTAATCAAAAAACCGTCACCTCTGTCTTGAAATTATCTTTTATTTCTTATATAATATCACTGTTTGGCTAATTAAACAAGAGAGGAAATAAATTTTATGCAAAAGACGAATGTTATGCGTATGCTCGATAAAGCAAAAATACCCTACCGCACTGTAGAATATGAGGTTGACGAATCCGATTTGTCGGGGGTTCACATCGCACACACAACGGGTATGAATCCCGATACAGTATTCAAAACGCTCGTTGCAAAGGGAGATAAAACGGGTTTTTTAGTGTTTTGTATCCCCTGCGATAAAGAGGTTGACCTCAAAAAAGCGGCTAAAATATCAAATAATAAAAAGGTGGAATTTTTGCATCTTAAGGATTTGCTTCCCACTACAGGCTATATCCGCGGCGGTTGCAGTCCGATAGGTATGAAAAAGAAATTTCCTACATATATACACGAAACTGCCTGCGCTTTTGAAACAATCAGCGTCAGCGGCGGACAACGTGGACTGCAGGTTATTTTATCACCCAAAGAACTGTGCGACTTCATCGGGGCACAGTTTTGCGACTTAATAACAGATTAGAGAGGAATAAAAAATGAAAACTTCACATATCAGCCTTTTTGCAAAGCTGTGTCTTCTGCTTGCAACACTTATCTGGGGCTCTACATTTTTTATAATGGAGGGAACCATTCAAAACATTGGCATATTTTCACTGCTTGCAATAAGGTTTTTAATTGCAACCCTTATACTTTTTATAATCCTGATAAAAAGAATTCATTTAATAAACCGCAGTTATCTTATACGTGGATTTTTAATGGGGCTTTTCGTAATTGCCGCATACATATTCCAGACCTACGGTCTTGCAGACGAGGGAACTACACCCGGTAAAAATGCATTTCTGACGGCTACCTACTGCGTGATAGTTCCGTTTCTTGCGTGGGCACTTAAAGGGCCACGCCCCGACAAATATAATATCTGTGCGGCACTGATGTGTATTTTCGGTATAACGCTGATTTCAGTTAACGGAAACGATTTTACAAGCATTTGCCTGGGCGATATTCTCACGCTTCTCGGCGGAATTTTCTTTTCATTTCATATGGTGTGTGTTTCCTTCTTTTCAAAGGGACGTGACGTATTAATCCTTACTATGCTGCAGTTCTTTTTTGCAGGAATTATCGCACTTATCGGGGCACTTTTCCTTGAAACATTGCCATCACATATCCCGCCTGCAAGCATTGCTGCTATTCTTTATCTTACAGTTATGGCAACGTGCCTTTGTTATATACTTCAGAATGTGGGGCAAAAATTCACCGCTCCCTCAACGAGTGCACTTATCCTGAGCCTTGAGGCGGTATTCGGAGTACTCTTCTCCGTTGTTTTCACATCAGAGATAATTACCCCGAGACTTCTTCTTGGTTTTATTATTGTCTTTTTATCGGTTATTGTGTCGGAAATAAAACCAAAATTCTTCAGATGAATTCGAAATACAATATATTTTTTACTAAAATTCATTGAAAAACGCAACATATTGTGTTATGCTATAATAAAAGGCAAAGGAGGATTACTTTGGAATTTTTGTCACATTGTCCTGAGGACACAGAAAATTTTGCATATAATTTTGCACAGAATATTTCTTCACCTCACATCATCTGCCTTATCGGTGACCTCGGTGCAGGAAAGACTGCTTTTACAAGAGGTTTTGTGCGGTTTTTCGGTGTGGAAAAGGGTGTATCCTCCCCCACGTTTATTATAATGCACCGCTATACGGGACGTGAGGTTATAAATCATTATGACCTTTACAGAATAAATGATTATGATGAGCTTATCGATATAGGCTTTGAGGAGCAGATTGAAAGCGGTATTTCCCTTATCGAATGGCCTGACGCATTTATGGAATATCTACCCGAAGATAAAACTGTTATAAAAATCAGCCGCACACAAGGCGGTGGCGATGAAAGACTTATCGAGGTGATTGAAAAATGAAAATACTTGCACTTGACACCTCTGCACTAACCGCAACGGCGGCAGTTTTAGACGGTGACACCATTGTTTGTGAAGAAAGTACTACGACAAAGCTTACACATTCACAGACCATTATGCCAATGGTGGATGACCTGCTCAAAAAGGCATCGCTTGACATAGGCGATATTGACCTTTTTGCCTGTAGCGTGGGCCCAGGGTCATTTACGGGGCTGAGAATAGGTATCGGTACAATAAAGGGGCTTGCATACGGATGCGGAAAAAAGGTGTGCGCAGTTTCCACGCTTGAGGCACTGGCATATAATATCCCCTTTTCAGACTTTCTTATCGCCCCCATTATGGATGCACGTCGGGAGCAGGTATATAATGCACTATACAAATGGGAAAATGGCAAGCTTATTACAATAGAAGAGCCACGTGCAATAAGTATAGAGGAGCTTTGTACGTCGCTTAACAAAAAAACTGTTTTTGTCGGTGACGGTGTAAAGGTCTATAAGGAAAAAATCAGTGTGCTTTTAGGTGACAATGCACTTTTCGCACCACCCTCACACGTACTGCAAAGGGCATCATGCGTGGCTATTGCAGCACTTGAAAAAGAAGCAATCACCCCCGCAGAGCTATCCGCAGTATATCTTCGTAAGCCTCAGGCGGAACGTGAACGTGAAGAAAGGAATGAAGTAAAATGAAAATAGCAATGGCAGCAGACCACGGCGGTTATGAACTTAAAAACATTCTGCGTGAATATCTCACACAGAAAGGACACAGTGTAACGGATTTTGGTACAAATTCACCCGATAGTGTTGACTACCCCGATTTTGCACAGCTTTGTTGCAATGAGGTTATTAAAAAAGAGGCTGACTTTGGCATACTTGTATGCGGCAGCGGCGTTGGCATATCAATTGCCGCAAATAAAATAGACGGTATCCGTTGCGGACTTTGCCCGTCAGCGGAGATTGCCGCACTTGTAAAGCAGCACAACAATGCGAATGTTATTGCTCTTGGCGGAAGATTTACTGCACCCGACCTTGCAAAGGAAATCGTAGATGCCTATATGAATGCAGAATTTGAGGGTGGCAGACATCAGCAGAGAATAGATAAAATAATGAATTTGGAAAAATAAATTACAATTTTGCATTTTTAAGTTCGAAATTCGAAGTTCGAAGTTTGAAATGAATGTAGATTTTCTCTACACGAAAATCTTATCTATAAAAGATTTTTTGTCTTGCAAAAAATTCACCATCATTTCGCATTTCGCATTTTGCATTTCGCATTTCGCATTTATATTTAAGGAGGAATTTTGATGCGTTGTCCGTATTGCGGTCATGATGACAGTAAGGTTATTGACTCCCGTCCGACTGAGGAGGGTGTTGCAATCAGAAGAAGGCGTGAATGTATAAAATGCGCCCAGCGTTTCACCACTTATGAAAAGGTTGAAACACTCCCCATCGTAGTAATCAAGAAGGATAAAACGAGGGAGCTATTCAGCCGTGAAAAGCTTCTGGCAGGACTTACACACGCTTGCGAAAAAAGACCTGTTGAAACGAGTATGCTCGATTCTCTTGTAGACAGAATTGAATCGGATTTGCAAAACACCCTTAAGAGAGAGGTTTCTACAAGAGAAATCGGTGAAAAGGTTATGGAAGGACTTAAAGACATTGATGAGGTTGCATATGTTCGTTTTGCCTCTGTCTACCGTCAGTTTAAGGATGTCAACACCTTTATTGCAGAGGTTAATAAATTACTTACCGATAAAAATTAAAGAAGCGTGCCGCTTCACCCACTTCGCGTCCCAACTAAATTTAAACAAGGCAAATGTTGCTCGCGATAAAAATACGCAAATTCCTATATAAAAAAAGAAACGGAGATTGATTATGGCTAAGGAACGTTATTATTATGATGTGCAGCCACTCACTTCCCTCAGAGAGCTGATTGAGCTTGCAAAAAACGAATCCGGCGACACGGTTGCCTACAAATTTAAAAACGCTGACAAACAAATCGAGGAAGTCACCTACTCACAATTTTATGAGGATGTATATTCCCTCGGCACAGCACTTGCAGATATGGGGGTTTCAAAAGCACATATTGCCTGCATTGCAGAAAACAGCTACAAATGGATTAATACATATCTTATGACACTTTGCTCCGACTGCGTATTTGTCGGCATTGATAAGGAGCTTCCCGAAAAGGATTACCTTCACGTTATCAAAGACAGTGACAGCGAGGTTGTATTCTACCACCAGAAGATTGAGGATAGTCTTCGCGCTCATCGTGAGGAGCTTTCAAAGGTTAAATACTTTATCGGTATTGACCGCAGTGAGGATGACGGGGAATTCCTTTCCTTTGACCTTCTTCGTGAAAAGGGACGTGCTCTCTACAAAGGCGGAAACACCTCATACACCGATATGAAAAACGATTATGAGGCAATGAAGATGCTTGTTTACACATCAGGCACAACAGGTTTTTCAAAGGGCGTTATGCTTTCAGAAAAAAATCTTGTTTCCCTTATTTATTTCGGTCTTCGTTCTGCTACAATATATGACAGATGCCTTTCAATACTCCCCTACCATCATACATATGAGGCAGTATGCGGCATCCTTGTAGGTATACATAAGCGTGTTACACTCTGCATCAATGAAAGCTTGCGTGCAGTTGCAAAAAACCTTGCATTATATAAGCCAAACTATATGTACGTTGTTCCCGCAGTTGCATCTGCACTGCATAAAAATGTACTGCGCACTGCACAGAAGCAGGGAAAGCTTAAAGTGCTTCTTCTTATGATGAAGGTCAGTAATGCCCTCAGAAAGGTTGGAATTGACCTTAGAAGAAAGCTTTTCGCATCTGTTCACGAAGGGCTTGGCGGTGAGCTTTTAGAGGTTGTTTGCGGTGGTGCACCTATTCCCGTAGATACTGCATATTTCTTTGATGCAATCGGTATTATGATACTTAACGGTTATGGCATTACAGAATGTTCACCTCTTGTAAGTGTAAACTCACCCAAAGACAGTGATTACAAAACTGTAGGCTATCCGCTTGAGTGTGTTGAGATTAAAATTGACGAGCCTGATAACGACGGAATTGGTGAAATCTGCGTTAAGGGTGACATTGTAATGCTCGGCTACTATAAAAAGCCTGAGCAGACCGCAGAGGTTATTAAGGACGGCTGGTTCTCTACGGGCGATTTTGGTTACTTAAACAAAAAGGGACAGCTTGTTATTACGGGAAGAAAGAAAAACATTATTGTTCTTGACAACGGCAAGAATATTTACCCGGAGGAAATTGAGGAATATATTTATACAATTCCTTATGTTAAAGAGGTTGTTGTGTACGATTCGACAGACGGTGATAAGCTTATCCTCTGTGCTGAAATTTACCCTGACAACGAGCTTTTGGGTGACAGCGATGTAAATGCCGACATCTGCAGAGTTCTTTCCGAGCTTCCCCCGTATAAACAGATTGGTAAAATCGTAATGCGTGAGGAAGAGTTCGTGAAAAACTCCTCCAGAAAAATCAAACGTGGCGAAATTATTAAGAAATAATTATAATCAATTAGTAGAACTGCCTGTTTTGGCAGTTCTATTTTTTTGCCTGTCCGCATATATTTATTCTGACAAAGGAGGATTTTTTATGCAGACAGAGTATCCACCTCTTCGTGGGGGCGGTTTTATTATATCACCACAAAACTCAGGCACTATTCCAAAGGCAAAGCCCTTTTCCCCACCCCGAAAAAAAAGAGTAGTAAAAATAAAGGAGCTTATCTTTCCCGTTTTAAGTGACTACTGCTCTTACGCAGAAGGTATGACAAGCCGCATTATTTCAAAGCTCCTTTCTTCACTTATCGCACTGTGCTCAGTAGCAGTATTTTTTAAATATTTTACTTTCGGAACAATAATCTGTGTTGACGGAAACTATGTTGCCACCGCAAATTCTGACAAGAGCTTTTACAGTGCTTATTCTGCCGCCGATACAATAGCAGAGCAAAACGGAATTTATGATTTTAAACCTGATTTTTCGCTGACACCGACACTTACACTTAAAAACAATATCGAGAGCACACAAACAGTCCGTGACGAGCTTCTTCTATCCTCACCGCATTTTGTGCGTGGATGTGTTCTTTATTCAAAAAACACTCCCGTTTTCAGTGCCGAAAGCAAGAGCATTGCAAAGGAAGTTGTTGACGATTATATAAAAGCTTATTCAATGAACGGCACTGTCAGCCTCAGCAGTGATATCAGTTTTAAGGAATGTGTTATTTCAAGAGATGAAATTTCAGGCAAAGAAGAATGCAGCGACCTTCTTTTTCAAAAAGATGCCATTGCCGTTACAAGTGTTGTAAATAAGGCTGTGGAAAAAGAAATTCCTTTTGAAACAAAAACACAAAATGACGCAAATCTCTACATAGGCGAAAGTGTTACAGTTACCGAAGGTGTTCCGGGAAAATCAGCAATAACAGAAGAAACTGTTTATCATAACGGCACACAAAAATCAAGCCGAATTCTCACGGAAAATTTAATTCTTCCGCCCGTGACAAAGGTTGTCCGTGTAGGTACAAAGGAAAAGGAGGTTCTTAAAACGGGCGTTCTGTATCCTCTTGAGGGGGTTATTTCCTCCCCTTTTGGGTCCCGTTGGGGAAAAATGCACGAGGGGCTTGACATTGCAGTAAGCGAGGGTACACCCGTGCTTGCCGCAGAATGCGGCACTGTATCATACGTCAGTGAAAACGCAGGCGGTTACGGAAAATTTATCCGCATTGACCACGGCTACGGCGTAGAAACCGCGTACGCACATCTTAGCAAAATTGAAGTGAGTGTAGGGCAAAGCGTAAACGCAAATACACGTATAGCACTAAGCGGCAATACGGGAAGGTCAACAGGACCGCATCTGCATTTTGAAATAACACAAAATGATACACCGCTTGACCCTATAAAATATCTAAAAAAACGTTTTTAATATATCAACCCCTGCCCCAATCTTTGGGGATATTATATGCCATTTTGAGCGCCAAAATGGCGAAAAGCGTCGGGGGATTTCGATTTCCCCCGAACCCCTTTGAAACGACCTCGCAGGGGCGATTTCAATTTCGGGCGTGCCACAGAATTAATAATTGGTCTTTGTTTATAAATTTGCTTTACTTTCATTGCGCCGTCCGCATTGAAAAACTCATTTTCAAGATGGACTAAAAATTGCCCGTCAGCAGCGGAAATTGATACGGGCAATTTTTACCCAAGAAAGCAAAGCAACTTTACAAACCCTGAGAGTGTGGAAGTTAGTTAGTTTTATATCAAACTAACCATAGCCATAAAGCTGCGTTTTTCCGTGTTTTTTGTCGACTACCGAGAAATTGCGAGCATCATTTTCCTTTGCTGGCTCGCAATTTCAGCCGTCAGAGGAAACTAAGTGTTTCCTTTTTGTAGGCGGCGGTTCAAAGGCGGAAAGCACGGAAAAACAATACCCACACTGTATAAATGATATATCGTCCATTATTTTCTGCGCCCCTGCGAGGTCGTTTTGGGGGCGTGGGGGAATCGAAACCCCCACGTTTTTGGTCCTTTTGACACCAAAAGGACATATTGCCTAGCGCTCCGCTCATTTTTTAAGCATTGCTTTTTCTTACGCTAAAAAAGAGATAGAATGGATGCGCCCTTCTATCTCTTTTTTAGTTTATTCCTTTGGTATATGTACTTTCTTGGTTTTCTTATCAACACAAACTATCACATACCCGTTTTTATAAAGCTTTTCTCCTGATAAAAACTCCAGCGGATTGCCCTCGCTTTCATTTACCAAAAGTCCGAGGGCACTGCTGCCGTCACTTTCCCCCACATAGTAATGTCCGTGCCTTTTAAAATTATCGTAAACACTTTTATTACTTAAAATGTACCTTATTTCCTCCTGCAGATTTTTATAGCTTTTTTCCGTTACTTTTTTCCAGTTAAATCCGTCAATCTGAAACGGAGCGACTTCCTGCATTTTTTCCTCCGCTTTGTCAGGCAATGGCAAAGTATTTTCATTATCTTCTGCGTATTTTCCTATAAACATCTGTCTTCCCGTCTGCGTAATTAATATGGCATTATGTTTTTTTGTATCAATGTTTTTTTGAAGTTTCCCGTCTACAAGATTTCCGATGCTTTCCGCCTCGCCACCGATAAGCCAGGCTTTCATACCACCGCAGACACCGTTTATCTGAATCTCTACTGATGTATCTGTCACTCTTGCACTTCCCTTACCTATTTCGGCAAGGGGGGTAAGCTCAATTATTTTTTCCATATTTATCATTCCTTTCATTTATAGTTATGAAAAATCGGTTATAATTATTATCAAATTGTAAAGTTTTAGACTTTTTTCCAAATAAGGTGTTGAAAAAATTTTTAAATGTGATATTATATATATCTAGACATAAAATTTTAAGGGCTTATTATTTTTTAGGAGGTAATATATATGACTATCAAACCGCTTGGCGACAGAGTTGTTATCAAAATGGTTGAAACCGAAGAAACAACAAAAAGTGGTATCGTTCTTCCCGGCAGTGCAAAGGAAAAACCCCAGTATGCTGAGGTTATTGCAGTTGGTCCAGGAGGAGTTGTTGACGGTAAGGAAGTTACTATGGAGGTTAAGGTCGGTGACAAGGTACTTCTCAGCAAGTATGCAGGCACCGAGGTTAAGCTCGACGGAATTGAGTATACAATTCTTCGTCAAAATGATATTCTCGCAAAATTGGACTAACTGCGGATGACATGGTCATCCTCTCGCACCGAAAGTTTTATAAATAAAACATTTCGATGCGAAATAAGGGCTTTCGCTCGCGCGGCACTCACCGTGCCAGCCCTTTATAGGTGTCAAAACCGAGGTACACGCCCTCGCTTTTGACAGAATTTGATTTTTATATCTTACCCGCCCATAGGTAAGAAAAGACGAAAGTCTGTACTGATTTTTATGGGCAGAAAGGTTACGGAAATTATTATGGCTAAGAACATTTTATTCGGCGAAGAAGCACGCAAAGCTCTTGAAAGCGGCGTAAATCAGCTCGCCAATACAGTAAAGGTTACACTCGGACCCAAGGGCAGAAACGTTGTTCTTGAGAAAAAATTCGGTGCACCCCTCATCACAAATGACGGTGTTACAATTGCAAAGGAAATCGAGCTTGAGGATCCATTTGAAAATATGGGTGCACAGCTTGTCCGTGAGGTTGCTACAAAGACAAATGACGTAGCAGGTGACGGTACAACAACCGCTACACTTCTCGCTCAGGCACTTGTTCGTGAAGGTCTTAAGAATGTTGCTGCAGGTGCAAACCCGATGGTACTTCGTAAGGGTATCCAAAAGGCTGTTGACGTTGCGGTAGACTGCATTGTTAAGAGTGCAAAAAAGGTTAACGGTAAAGACGATATTGCACGTGTTGCATCAATCTCTGCAGGAGATGAGAAAATCGGTGCTCTTATCGCTGACGCTATGGAAAAGGTTTCAAATGACGGTGTTATCACTATTGAAGAGGGCAAAACTGCTGAAACCTACAGCGAGGTTGTTGAGGGTATGCAGTTTGACCGTGGTTACCTTTCTCCCTACATGGTAACAGACACAGAAAAAATGGAAGCTGTTTTAGACGATCCCTACATTCTTATAACAGATAAGAAGATTTCTAACATTCAGGATATCCTCCCCATTTTGGAGCAGATTGTTCAGCAGGGCAAGAAGCTTCTTATCGTTGCAGAAGATATCGAGGGTGAGGCTCTTACAACTCTTATCGTTAACAAGCTCCGTGGTACATTTACCTGCGTAGCAGTTAAGGCACCCGGCTTCGGTGACAGAAGAAAGGCTATGCTTCAGGATATCGCAATCCTTACAGGCGGTACTGTAATAAGCGAGGAGCTTGGTCTTGAGCTTAAGGACGCAGACTTCTCTCAGCTTGGACGTTGCCGTCAGGCTAAAGTTCTTAAGGAGGCTACTATCCTTGTTGACGGTCTTGGTGATTCTCAGCTTATAAAAGACAGAGTAGGTCAGATTAAGAGTGAAATTGAAAGCACAACAAGCGATTTTGACCGTGAAAAGCTTCAGGAAAGACTTGCTAAGCTTGCAGGCGGTGTTGCAGTTATCAAGGTTGGTGCAGCAACAGAAACAGAAATGAAGGAAATGAAGCTTAGAATAGAAGACGCTCTTGCAGCTACAAGGGCAGCAGTTGAGGAAGGTATCGTTGCAGGCGGCGGTACAAGCTACATTGCGGCTACCTCTTGCGTTAAGGAGCTTACCGAAACTCTTACAGGCGACGAAAAGACAGGTGCTTCAATTGTTCTTCGTGCAATTGAGGAGCCTGTAAAGCAGATTTGTGCAAATGCAGGTATTGAGGGTGCAGTTGTTGTTGAAAAGATTAAGTCATCAAATGACGGTATCGGTTATAACGCACTTACAGACGAATATGTTGATATGATGAAGGCAGGTATCGTTGACCCTGCAAAGGTTACAAGAAGTGCTCTTCAGAATGCGGCTTCTGTTGCAAGTATGGTTCTTACAACAGAGAGTGTTGTTGCAGATAAGCCGAAGGAAGACGGCGGTGCAGCAGCGGCAGCAGCTCAGGCGGCAGCAATGGGCGGCGGAATGTATTAATAAAGACTGACACAGGTCAGCCTTTCGAAAAAGGGGATGTAAAAAAAGTCCAGACCGCAAAAAGGCGATAAAGATACGAAATTCAGGTGGTTTATAGTTTGTAAAACATCTGAATTTGGTTGAAAAATCTTATTTCATTCGATTTTTCTTAGTTTATAAGCCTTTTTG
>JAZORN010000061.1:0-2849 GCA_045656645.1 Clostridia bacterium
TTGCTTACGCCTTGAAAACATTATATCATAGGTATTTTGTCAAGGTAAGACTGCATAGCAGTTCCACCTTGACAAGGGTAGTTTGGAGTAACACTTTTTATTTTTTAAGAAAAGTGTCACCCATCATTGACAATTGTACACTTTGCATGCACGATTGATTGGAAACAGTCTTGACACAATGTCGGCTCCGGGGAAAATTGTAACAACACGGGCTATAGTTGCCCCACAAAGTAAAGAATGGGTAAAATTCCCGATTAGTCTTGATCTTGGAATAGATAGACTTATGGATAGATGCTTTATTATGGTATGGCTTGATAAAGCAGAAGGAATCTCGTGGGCATCTGTATCAGATTTATCGTTCTATTATAAAACAGGGATATTAAGCGATAATGGCGAATGGATAATGAAGGGCGAAAAGAGCTTCCGTATTTCTATAAAAGAACCTGTTGAAATGTTAGCAAATTGTGCTCCGGAAAATGTAATCAATGGTTATTCAAGAATTATAGATGTAAATCATTATGAATGGGTTTCTGACCCTGCGCAGACTCTTCCTCAATGGATTGAACTAAACTTTAAAGAACCTTCGGAAATTAATTTGATAAGTATAGTATTTGACACGGATTTATCTAATCCGGGTACATGCTGGACTATAAAAAGGCCGGGAGTGCCACAGTGTGTAAAGGATTACGAAATAGAGGTTTTCGCTGATTCTGAATGGATAAAAATTGCCACGGTTACCAATAATTTTATGAGAAAAAATATACACCACTTTGATGCTTTAACGGTGGAAAAGATACGTGTTAATGTATTTAGTACTTGGGGTGATAAGTCTGCCCGTATTATGGAGATTAGGGCATCACTTGAATAAAGTTTATAAATAAAAATTAAAATAATGGAGGTAAACTTATGAAAAAAGAGAATCCTAATTATCTTGTTTTAATAAACGGAGATAACAAAATCCCTGATGGCTTTGAAGAAACGGTTGAGATCATTACTGTTGAAAATTCTTTTGCTGAAAAATACAGGATTGAGAAAAAGGCATATGAAGCATTTTTGAAGTTAAGAGAAGATCTTTTAAATGAAGATGGCATTCAAGTAGAACTGTTTTCTGTTTACAGACCTTTTGAATACCAAGAAAAAATTTTCCAGGATTATCTTAAAGAGCGCGGTGAAGAATACACAAACAAATACATTGCAAAGCCAGGACATTCTGAGCATCAAACGGGGCTTGGTCTTGACGTTAGTATTGTTAAGGATGGTAAACTTACCCGTGGAATAGAAAATCTTTTAAGTCTGAATAATTTATATAAAATTGTACATAAAAAGCTCCCCAAATACGGATTCATTTTAAGATATCCTGAAGGAAAAGAAGACTTCACAAAAATCGGCTATGAAACATGGCATTTCCGTTACATTGACTCCCCTGAAATTGCAAAGGAAATAACAGATAAAGGGTTGTGTTTTGAGGAATATATGAAAAATAAATAATATTACCACTTAACGGAAAAGGACAAAAAACATAGTGATTTGTGATGTTTTGACACGAAACACTATGTTTTTTGTTTATATAAAGTCTAATTTGTTTTATATGAGTAAATTAAATCAGAAAATACAATTTCTTCAAGATAAGCAAGCCAAGTTCCGTTAATCATTTTTATTGAGTAAATCGCACGACGATTTTCTTTAATAAACTTTGCATGCATCATGCCGTACTTACTGATGTTATAAATCTTATCATCGGGCACAGTTAAGATTGGAATGTAGTAATCTCTGCTTCTTACATACTCAATTCCATTTTCAATAAATCTTTCTTTCATTGTGAAGTACCTCCTTAGTTTTGATGTCTACATTTTATCAGATGGTGTTAAGTTTGACGAATGTGCGGACAAAAATGTATAAAAAAAGAGATAAAACCTATCAAGGTCTTATCTCCAACGTTTTCATTATTAGTGCTTTTCAAGTTTACTATTAAAATTAGGATAGTCAAGCTGTAATAAAAATCCGAACCCTTCACCGATTGGTACAAGGTTCGGATTTCTACTGTTTGGTGCGCCATCAGTTTGAACGTAGAGAAACAATCCGGTGAATTGTTTCTCCGTTCAAAGTCCCTGCGAGATAGGGGCGGAGAGAAACGAACGTCGCTATCCGTCGAAGCGAAGCGGAGAAGGCGTGTGAAACTTTCCCTTTTGTTAGAAAAGTGTTAGAAAACAAGTTTTTACGGCGGTTTTCAAGTAAAACAAAAAAACCGCCTAACCCTATCGGTTAAGCGGTTTTTCGTTGGTGCGCCATCAGGGACTCGAACCCTGGACACCCTGATTAAGAGTCAGGTGCTCTACCAACTGAGCTAATGGCACATATATGGAGCTGCCCAGCAGATTCGAACTGCCGACCTCTTCCTTACCAAGGAAGTGCTCTGCCAACTGAGCTAGGGCAGCATAAAAATTTGCGACCCGGAAGGGGCTCGAACCCTCGACCTCCAGCGTGACAGGCTGGCGTTCTAACCAACTGAACTACCGGGCCGTATATACCGTCACGTCAGATGTCGACGCGTCATATACGCTTGTTTGTTATCTGCTGACTTGACATATTATACTTGTTTTGTCTTGGTTTGTCAAGAGGTATTTTTAATTTTTTTCAAAAACTTTTACAAAAAAATGCAGAGCCGATTAAAAATCGACTCCGCCGGTGGTTTTTATTTGTTTTTAATGAAGTTTGCGGTCTTTTTACACAGCCAATAAATGTTTGTGTCGTTAGTACATTTCCCAATCCACAATGCTTTGTCGGAGATAATCCCCGCACATGAAAGACAATTTATAATTTCCGTAATTTCATGCCTCTTATCCTCTTTT
>JAZORN010000062.1:0-50792 GCA_045656645.1 Clostridia bacterium
TCACAGGAACATTTGATATGTATATCATAGAAAACCCTCCGCACGTTATGGTTGATTCTATTATATACATTCGTTCTATCTTTTTAAACTGTGCACTTTTATATTAGAATTTCTGTGTACTTTTATTATACAATTTATATCTTTATGTATCACAAATTTAATCTTGTATAATTATAAAGGATTCTAATGTCTAAAAAGTTGTATGATTTTTTAGACACGAAAAATGTTTGTTGTAAGTTTTGTAATAAAAGTTATATAATTTTTATTACATTTAAAATTATATCAAAAGCAATTTTTAAAAATATTACTAGGAGGATTGAAAATGACCGAAGAATATATTATAAGCAAGGGTTATTATAAAGGAAAACCTTCACAGTTTGACGATAAAGAAGTAATTTGCAGATACCAAAAGAGCTTTGATGATGAGATCGGCAAGAAGTATTTTATTGATATATTAAAATATGATCTTCGTTGCGTTCCTGAAAAAATGCAAACAGAACTAAAGGATATAGATGCATATGAATTTGAAATGCAAGTTACCATCGGTGAAGGGAATAAAGTTATAAATATACGGTATTTCTGTGATTGGGCATTAGATGATGTAGAAAAGTTCGCGGCAGATTTTTTTGATAAAATGAAAATAAACTATTATGAAATCGGTGACGAATGGCACGTTCGTCCAGTAGAATAAAAAATATATGATTTAAAATGTCGAATTTTAAAGAAATTTGTTGTCCCTTATTGACAACACTCGTGAGCGGAAGCCCAATTATCCAGAATGGTAAGCTTATCGGTGCTGTTACGCATGTACTCGTAAATGATCCCACAAGAGGGTACGGGATTTTTATAGAAAATATGCTCTCGGAGGCTGAAAAAATTAAATAACTTTAGTGCTCACTTATATTTTATAGGTGAGCATTTTGTTTATTCATTTTTCTGTATTGGCTTGGGGATAAACCGACTTTCGCCTTGAAGACATTGCAAAAATAGGTATTTGAGGAATAGCCTACACTGCTTCCAATTTCATTTACAGGGATATTAGTATCTAACAATAGTTCCTTTGCATGGTCAAGTCTTATATTATTTCTATATTTAAGCGGAGATGTGCCTGTAATATCTTCAAATATCCTTAAAAAATGGAATTTACTCATATTACACATTTTTGCGTATTCGTCTAAAGTGCAGTCGTTTTGATACTCCTTGTTCATTTTTTGAATAACAAAAGAAATTTTATCAAAATACCCTCCTTGAGAGGCGGATTCTTTTTCTGTTTTTCTTATTAAGAGAGAAATAATATTAAAAAGTTTTGAAACACAAATCATTTCGTATGCCGGTTGTTTTGTTTGCAATTCGTTTATGATTTCTTCAAATATATCACGCACCTTCGCACTTGGTTTTGTATTATATACAGTTGAACTTTCAAATCCAAGTAAATCAAAATCATCAGGTGCATTGAAATGAACGTAATAAAATTCGCCGGTTTCATTTTCTGTATATATGTGTTCTTGTCTTTCAAAAGGTTTGAAAAATATAAAAGAACCTACATCGGCAACTGTTTCATTGTCCAAATAAAAAAGCTCTTTACCATTTGCTATATAGAATAAAAGATAATCAGACCTTCCGTTTGGGCGGTTTATTTTTCTTCCCTTTTGGGCAAAGATATGTCCACTGCTCACAATTGAAACTCCGGCAATACCCTTATTCGTATCCTGATATGCACTAAAAATCACAACAACGCCTCCTAAAATAGCAATAAAACTGAATTTTATGTCAATTTATTGTATTCCCTTTTGTTTATCATAGCACTATAATTAAAATATGTCAATTTATTTTTAGGAGGTTTTATTATGCCAATAAAAGAGGAATCCTTTAGAATAGGATGCGGTAGATACATCCAAGGTTCCGGTTACATCAAAAAAACAGGCGATGAAGTAATCAGACTTGGTACTTCGCCGCTTATTATAGGTGGAAAAACTGCTCTGGATATAACCAAATCCAAAATAGAAAAAAGCGTTGCTGAAAAAGGCAATAAATATGAATTTGTTGTACATACAGGAACATGCAACGAAGAACGTGCAAAGGAACTTGCTTTCCTTGCAAGTGAAAAAGGTTATGATGTTATTGTAGGCGTTGGCGGGGGTGTAATCTGCGACTTTGCAAAATTGTGCGGTTATTTTGCCAAACTACCTGTCATTAATATTCCAACCTCGAGTGCAACCTGTGCAGCATATACACCCTTAAGCGTTCGTTATACACCCGATGGAAAAACCGTAGGTTCTTTGCATCTTGGGTACGAGGTGGACGCTGTTATAGCTGATACAGAGGTTATTGCAGCCCAGCCTGTACGACTGTTTCTTGCAGGGGTATTTGATGCACTTGCAAAGTTTGTTGAGATAAAACAAAGATTCAATGAAAAAACAACGAAATATCCCCTAGGGCTTGACTATGCCTATGTTATGTCAAAATATTCTTTTGATCTGTTAAACGAAAAAACCCAAAAATGCATTGATGATATTGCAAGGGGCGAAATATCTGATGATGTTGAAAATGTTATATTCACATCCATTGCCGCCACCGGTGTTATAAGTGGAATTGCAAGAGGCTCTAACCAGACAGCCGTAGCTCATAAATTTTACGAAGCAGTCAGATTTTTATTTCCTGATTCCTCCAAGCCATACCTTCACGGTGAAATAGTTGGGGTTGGACTTCTTATTCAGAATCATTTTAATGGCGAAGAAGAAAACAACAAAATGCTTTTAGAACTTATGAAAAAGTACAATATGCCTTGCAGTATCGGTGATATGGGAATAGAAAAAACGGAGAATAATTTTAATAAGTATTACGAAAAAATCAGCTCAAGTTCAGCAATTGAAACAGAAGAAGAAAAAATAAGACTAAAAAAATCGCTAAAATATTTGTGGGAGGTTAAATAGATATGCTTAAAGGAAATGTATGGGATGAATACATAAAACCATCCAGAATTTTTGGAAATCTCTATTTCATAGGAATCCGTGCGGTATCCACACACCTTATAGATACAGGTGAAGGACTTATAATAATTGATCCCGGTTATTCTGAAAGTCTTCATATAATTATAAATAATATATGGGAACTTGGTTTCAAACCCAAAGATATAAAATACATTATTGTTTCTCATGCACACTTGGACCACATGGACTCCGTCGCGGCGCTAGTTGCTATGTGTGGTGCAAAAACCTTTATAGGTAAAGATGATTTGCCGCTTCTCACAGGGGAAACATACCAGTATCCGATAAAACCCTTCAATCCAGATGTTCTTCTTGAGGACGGAGATGTAATAAAACTTGGAAACACAGAGATAAAATGCGTATCCACTCCTGGTCATACTGATGGAACTATGTCGTTTTTCTTTGATGCAACGGACGGAGAAAAAACATACCGCGCAGGTATGTTTGGCGGTGCAGGAACAAATACCTTGCGTCGGGAATTCATGTCAAAAAATAATATTCCTATTGAAAACCGTCAAAAATTTATCGACAGTATAAATAAAATAAAAGGCGAAAAGGTTGAACTTTTCATTGGAAACCATCTTGAAAACAACAATACCGAAGAAAAGCTCTCTAAGCTTGAATGTTCCGATGTAAATCCTTTTATCGAAAACAGTCAGAAAGAATGGTCTTTGTTTTTAGCAAAAAGATTGTCTTTGATCAATTGGATTATAGAACAGGGACTTTAAAATTAACACGAAAGGAAGCAAAGCTATGGAAGAGACAATAAAAAAAATTCAAAAAGAAAAAATTATAACAATTGTAAGAGGTGTTTCAAAAGAAAAAATAATACCTCTTGCTAAAGCAATGTATGACGGCGGGATACGACTCATTGAATGCACATACGACGCAAGCGGTACAATCTGTGATGAAGAAACCGCGTCAAACATTGAAATGCTTGTTAAACATTTTGGGTTGGAAATGGTTGTAGGTGCAGGAACTGTACTTACTGAAAAGCAGGTGGAACTCACCAAAAAAGCAGGCGGCAAATTTATAATTTCCCCCGACACAAATCCAAATATAATCAAAAGAACAAAGGAACTTGGTTTAGTTTCCATCCCCGGGGCTCTTACTCCAAGTGAAATTACATTAGCGACAAGAAATGGTGCAGATTTTGTAAAACTTTTTCCGGTAAATGCAGTAGGTGGTGCAGATTATATAAAAGCTGTCTCAGCACCTCTTTCTAACATAAAGTTTCTTGCCGTTGGCGGGATAAACGAGAAAAACATATCTACATTTTTGAAAGCAGGTTTTTGCGGTGTAGGTATAGGAAATGGTATTGTAAATACTCAAATGATTGAAGATGAAGATTACGAAAGCATTACAAAACTTGCTTTGATATTTACAAATAACGCAAAGGAGAGTTGATTTTTTATGAAACGGTTTATAGTTATGATTTGCGTGTTCGCAATGACACTGACTTTTTCTGTTGTAACTTATGTGCGTGGAGCGATGTATCCGCATCCTGAAGTTGAAACTGAAATCACCGTCAATGAAGAAGGTGCATTGGAAAACTTTTATGGCAGAGTTTGGAAAACAATTGCGGGAGAAGTTCTTCGCTCTGATATGGAATACGGTGAACTTCGTTATTGTGTGTACCTTCCCGAAAACTATGACAGCAACAAGGAATACCCCATTCTCCTCTATCTTCACGGAGGATCGATAGGGTATCTTCGTGATGCTAAAATTACTCCATGGTCAAAGGATCTTGAAATTTATTCTGAACAAATTGCCAAAGGCATAGAAAACTGTATCATTCTTGCTCCGCAGGCGCCCGGAACCTCTGTCAGCGGCGAATATGTTGGAAATGCATACTGGAGTGGAATTTCTCCTGGAGAGATCCTTGACGGTGCTACCGTAGACAAAAACGACTCATCACCGTATCTTCGCGCAACACAAAAGCTGATGTCAGATTTCCTAGAAAAAGGTGTTTCGTATAAGGAAAATACGTATAAAATTGATGTGTCAAGGGTATATCTTGCAGGTCATTCACAGGGGGCGATTGGCTCATTTATGATGCTGAAGGATTGCCCTGATGTATTTGCTGCGGCAATTATTGGTGCCGGAATCGGCGATCCCGATTCAGTAGATTTGTGGAAAGATACCCCCGTCCGTATTTTCCACGGAAAACAGGACTTTTCAGTTACTTATGAGGCATTTGAAATCATGGCAGAGGTCTTGAAGGATTATCCAAATGCGGAACTTTTCCCACTTGAAAATGCAGATCACAACATAAAGACATATATGTATACTGAAGAGAATTTTTCATGGATGGCAAAGCAGGACCGCGATGCAACAATCATCACAGAAATTATTATATTTATAGCACTTGCCGTAATAATGGTAATTGCCGTAATAATTATATTCTTATTCATAAATAAAAGAAAAGCACTTAAACAATAAGCTTCTGCAGAATTTTATATTGTAAATTGTAAGGAGAGTTAAATATGGAACCAGGAATTATGCTATATATAGACTGTAAAGTTGATGTATATGAACAGATAAAAATATTAAAAGAAATAGGAGTACAAAGAACTTTTATAAATGCCAAACATCCTGAAATTGATAAGGTGCTCTGTACTATAAAAGATAACGGACTTATTTGTGACAATTTACATGCTGAGTACGCAATAACTCATAATGGAGAAAAAATTCATATAGATGATATTAGCAGAGAAGGAAAAGCCGGGGAAATAATGGTATCTAGAATTATGAAAAATATTGATACATGTGCAGAACATAACATACCAGTTATTGTCGTTCACCCGTCTTACGACCCACCTGAACTTGCAATAAATGACATTGCTAAAGAAAGATATACCTCAATCGGAAATTATGCAAGAGAAAAAGGAGTAACTATTGCCTTTGAAAATCTTAAATACACCAAAAATCTCGAATATATTATGTCTCTTGTTCCTGATGCAAAGTTTTGTTGGGACTGCGGTCATGAATACAGCCGTCTTGCAGACCATAAACCAATGCCTTTGTTTAAGGATAAGCTTGCAGCACTTCATGTTCATGATAACTTTATTGAAAATGATGACCATATTATCCCATTTTTAGGCAAAGTGGATTTTGAATATGTAGGAAGAGAACTTGCAGAGAGTGGTTTTGATGGAACTTTAATGCTTGAAATATTGTATGGTCGTAACGAAAAATATTCAAATGAACCAACTTATAAAGATTTTGCATTAAAAGCAAAGCACGCCGCTGAAAAAGTTATCGAAATAGTAAAGAGACACAAAGAAACGAATAAGTAAATCTATTAAGACAGGATAAATTCCTGTCTTTTTTTACTTTCATATGATATCATTGTTGATTTTAATATCAAAATCAACGAGTGCAATATGATGTTATCCTGTTATTCAGTCAGGCGGTCCTATAATCCGAAGCTAAAATCTGTTGACAAATTTGCTCATTTAACCATCAGTATAGGTAATTTTGTCAACAAAACAGCTTAAATTCAAAAATATTTTAATAAAAAATTGTTGTCCCATATTGACATCACTCGTGAGCGGAAGCCCAATAATCCAAAACGGCAAACTAATTGGTGCAGTTACCCATGTGCTTGTAAACGACCCAACCCGTGGGTATGGGATATTTATTGAAAATATGCTAAAAGAAGCAAAAGAAGGTTAATCCAGATGTAATGATTCCAATTAGTCCTTGACAAGACTTTTTCTTGTTGATATAATATACTTGTTATTACAAGTAGTTACAACGAGTTTAAAAGGAGGCTTTTATGGAAGATTTAATAAGACTTGCACCTGATGCTGAGCTTCGGGTTCAGCAAATTCATAAAAATATTAATATTTTTGATGGCCTGGCTACTCATTTTATGGATAGAGAATACATCAAAATTCTTATGGAAACGGGAATTAATGCTGTACATTATACCGTCGCATTCACAACTCTCTGCCACCTTCAAAACCTTGAAGATAATTTTGAAATGGCTTGCAGGAGTATTGGCCGATGGTATAGAATTATGGAAGAAAACAATGACCTGGTAGAGCTTGCAACAAGCATAAAAAGCATGGAAGAAATTCAAAAAAAGGGGAAAATAGCAATTTTCTTTGGTTTTCAGAACGGAAGTCCCATAGAGGACAACCTTGATTACCTTACATTGTTTCATAAAATGGGTATTCGCTTTATTATGCTTACGTACAACAAACGCAATTTTATTGGAAGCGGCGGCGGTGAAAGCCGTGACACAGGTCTTAGCGATTTTGGCTTGGAAGTTGTGAAAAAGATGAACAGCCTCGGCATTTGTATCGACCTTTCCCACTGCGGAGATAAAACAAGCTATGAGGCAATAGAAGCTTCCGATAAACCTTGTATATTTACCCACGCAAATCCTATTTGTATGGCACCAACTCCAAGGAATAAATCTGATGATTTAATTAAATTCTGTGTTTCAAAAGGCGGTATAGTAGGTCCTAAACATATGATTGGAAATATGGTAAATAAATTAGCCGAGGAAACAACCGTTGAAGATTATGTGGATATGATAGACCATTATGTTAATCTTGTTGGCATTGACAATGTATCTATAGGTGCAGATTTTTCAGGAACGGTTGGCGGTCTTGCAGAGGCAAATGCACAGATCGAAGCTATCCGTGCTATGAATCCAAATGCCTATATAGGAAAAAGGGCAAAGCCCAGAGGATTTGACAGGATAGACGGTCTTTACAATGTAACAAGATGTCTTGTAAAGCGAGGATATTCTGATGATGATATTGCAAAAATCTATTCCGGGAACTTGTGCAGAGTTCTGAAGGTTATATTTAATGAAGATTAATTCTTTTGTAAGAAGAGGGTAACGCATAAATGCGTTACCCTCTTCTTAGTTAAATCACTGTTTTTTTAAAATTTTCCCGGGGAGCTTTCCCGTATGCTCGCCATTTTCAATTACCATTTTACCGTTTACGATTACACACCCAATTCCGTCGGGATAGCTGTGCGGTTTTGCAAAGCTGCTTGTTTCGGAAATTTCTTCGGGTGAAAATATTACTAAGTCTGCGTAATACCCCTCTTTAATTTCCCCACGTTTTTTAATTCTGAAATGCTTTGCAGGAGAGGCAGTGGATTTTCTTATCGCTTCTTCAAGACTGAAAATCTTTTTCTCCCGTACATATTCCCCCATAATGCGGGGATACGTGCCATAGTATCTTGGATGAACGGCACCCTTTGAAAGTGCGCCATACGTTGCACACGCACGTCCGTCTGTTCCGAACAAGACATCAGGATGCTTCATAATCTCTATAACCTCATCCTCATCCATCGCAAACCATATACATTTAACAGAAGCATCCTCTTCAATAATAAGGTCAACTACAGTTTGATAGCTTGAAATGCCTCTTTCCTTTGCAATCTCAGCTATAAGCTTTCCCTCGCAGGATTTATTTTTTTCAGTGCGAAGCGATGCTATCTGCACACAGTTTTCCCATCCGTCACTGTTCATAATGGTTTCCCATCCGGGGATAGAATGCTGCATATCATAAAGTACCTTTTTTCGTGTTTCATCATCCCTGAGTTTTTCGCACATAATGCGTGGGCCATCCTTTTTAATCCACGGAGGCATCAAATCAATAAGTGCACTGCCATAGGCTGCGTAGGGGTACGTATCAAAGGCGATGTCAAGGCCGCCTTCCTTTGAGCGCTGTATAAGCTCTATCGCCTCTTTTGTTTTTCCCCAGTTTGCTTTATATTTTGCTTTAAGGTGGGAAATTTCCACCCTGCAACCTGCCTTTTTACCAATTTCTATAACCTGATTGATAGAGCTTAGTAAATCTCTTCCCTGGTCTTTAAGATGAACAGTATATATAGCATCATATTCTTTGAGAAGCTTGCACAACTCTATAGTTTCTTCATCCTGCATAAATGTCCCCGGCTCATATGCAAAAGCCATACTCATACCGAAAAAACCTTCTTCAAGTTCTTTCTTCAGCATTTTCTTCATTTTTTCAAGCTCTTCTTTTTTGGGCATACGGTCCTCAAAACCCATAACGCCAACTCTTATCATTCCCTGACCGACAAGAGGTGCTACGTTAAAGCTAAGACCGTCCTTTGCACTGCAGCTTAAAAACTCGTTTTGTGTTTCCCAGTTCCACTTTTCCCGCTCTTCATCAGAAAGTACAATCGTATTGGCAAGATAATATACCAAATCGTCCTTATGCTCATTTGTTATGGGGCCTGCCGTAAAACCGCAGTTTCCCGTAACCTCTGTTGTGATACCCTGCCTTATCTTACTTTCACCCCTGTTATTTACAAAAAGGGTAAAATCAGAGTGACCGTGCGCATCGATAAAACCCGGGCAGACAACATTGCCCTTTGCATCAACAGTTTTCTTTGCAGAATCTTCAAGAGATGGGGCTATTTTTGCAATTTTATCACCGATAATGCCGATTTCCCCTTTATATCTCCCGCTTCCGCTGCCATCTATTATTACTGCATTTTTTATCAGTAAATCAAACATATTTTTCCTCCCTGAAAATTCAGTTTGTTTCTTCAGTATATTTACGGAGAATTTCGTCCTGAATAGCCTTAAGAATTTCAGGAGCTTTGCCGCCTACATTTTTGCCGTCAATCTGCTGTGCCCCACGGCAAAGCGTACTGGAAGAGGAAACCAGAACCTCGTCTGCATTCATCAATTCTTCAAGTGTAAACGGAGTTTCGTCCACTGCAATATTAAGCTTTTTACACGCCTTTATTATATGTGCACGTGTGATACCCGGTAAAATCAAATGGTCTGTAGGCGCAGTTATAAGCATACCGTCCTTTATAATATGCACATTGCTGTGTGAGCCTTCTGTCACACGCTCCCCTCTGTGCAAAACGGCTTCGTCGCAACCGCACTCTTTCGCCTTTTGCGATGCCATAACAGATGGAAGAAGATTAATTGTTTTAATATTACAGTGCAGAAAACGTGTATCCTCCTCGGTTATCAGATTAATCTTTTTATATATGTCGGGGATTTTCTTGGGCGAAATTGTAATCCACAGATTTGCCTTTACATCTTTTTCAGGGAATACGTGATTACGCATAGAAGTTCCTCTTGTAATCTGCCAATAGATAAAGTTATCACCCGTATCCATTTTTGAAACCATTTCGTTTAAAATAGCTTTCATTTCTTCTTTAGTCTGCGAAATCTCTATTCTGAGAAGACCTGCACTGTTATAAAGTCTGTCAATATGCTCATCTATGGCAAAGATGTTATAATTTCTGCTCATCGTTGCCTCATAAACGCCGTCACCAAAATAACACGCCCTGTCATTCATCGGAATTGTCATTTCATCAATTTCAGCAAAATTTCCGTTGTAATAGCCTAAATTTTTCATATTATTACTCCTTTTATTATTTACCCATTGATTATATCACCCGTCAATGGTATAATCAAATATAATAATTCTAATAGTAATTATATAATTTTATTTATGGGAAGTGATTGGATGCTGAAACATATTGAATATGTCTACGCCGTTTACAGTGAAAAATCCTTTACAAGGGCGGCTGAGAAGCTTTATATTTCACAGCCCTCTCTTTCAAGTACTATAAAAAAGCTTGAAAAAGAGCTTGGCTTCCCGATATTCGAGCGATGCACAAAGGAAATCAAGCCTACATATCTCGGTGAAAAATACATACGGGCAATAGAAGAAATCCTTTTGATAAAAAACAACCTTGAAAACGAAATTGATGATTTGTTAAAGCTTCGAAAGGGCAGTATTAATCTTGGAAGTACGAGCTTTATCGTTTCAAATCTTCTTCCCGATTTATTAAAGGAATTTTGCAAAAAATATCCTGCTATTAAGATACATATAACGGTCGAGCAATCAACAGTGCTTTTAGACAAGCTTGAAAAAGGCCAGATTGATATATTAATTGATAATGCCACGACACTTAATAGTGATATTTGCTACATCCCTTTGCTTTCGGAGCATATTTTGTTAGCCGTTCCAAGTGATTTTGAAATAAATAACCTCTATAAGGATTATCAGATTTCTGCAAATGAAATTACAAAGAATTTTGACGGATATGATACACTTCCCAAAATAGATATTTTGAGCTTTAAAGATGAGGAATTTATTTTACTCAACACGGGAAATAAAATGCGGCAGATTGCAAAAAAAATTTTTGCACAAAAGGGAATTACACCTAAAATAAGCTTTGAATTTGACAATCTTGCAACGGCAATAAGCTATGCGGAAAAAGGCTTTGGAATTTGCTTTTTAACAGATACGGTCATTAAATATGCCAATACATATAAAAATCTGACTTTTTATCAGCCCAATACAGAATTTGCCGACAGAACGCTTTATATAATGCACAAAAAGAGTCGCTACCTCTCCTCGGCAGGAAGTGAATTTATAAGCTTTTTAAAAGAAAAAGAACGGACTATGAGGCGTACTCCAAAGGACAGCAAAAGGTCGTAGCGATTTTGCTACGACCTTTAATCATTATAAAAACAATCTTTTTCCCATCTAATTACATTTGTATCAATATATTCCCAAATTTTTTGATAATCTTTTTCACCACGTATTATATGGTCATTACAGGAAGATTGCCATATGTTTTTGCCATATTCTCTGTTACAATATCTCTTTAATAAGGATACAAATTTTGATGTTTCGTTATTGTAGGGTGCGGCGGTTTCCGACGCACCGTTTTTGAAATTTGTAATATTTAAAATCAAATGAAAATGATTTGGCATTATGACATATTTATCTATTTTTATATGGGAGTATTTAGCGTTCATTAAATTAATATATTTATCAAGAATGATCCCGTATTCAGATAATATTATTTGCGGTGCGTCGAAATCGCCGCACCCTACAATTTTTCCTAATAGTTGTTTTCTATCTTTAACGCAGATTGTCAAAAAATACATTCCGGGTGTTGAATAATCATACCCCTTTAATCTTGTTGGTTTTCGTTTTGGTAAATCCATACTATTATTTTATTTCCTGTTCTAAATCGTCAAAATCTTTTGTTGAAAAGAATTCTCCTAATGTGATTTCTAAACCATCACAGAATTTCTTGATTGTTCTTATAGAAATATCCCTGCGTGATTTATCCATCATACTATATGCAGTCGATGGCGTTACACCTGATACATTCGCAAGTTCATTTATTCGCATATTTCTTTCAGCACAAAGCTCAGTAAATCTTTTTACTATTACATCTTTAACATCCATTTTAAAACACCTCTAAAGATATTATAAAATAATTTACATTTTTGCGTATACGCACTTGCGTAATTTATAGATATATGTTATACTTATCTTGTGAATAATATTCATAAAATAAAATTTGGAGGTAAAACAAAATGAAGAAAAGATTACAAGGTTTAATTGCAGGGGTGCTGATAGGTGCAATACTGACAAGCGGAGCTGTGTTTGCTGTCAATACAACTACACTTTACGATGTAATTACAAATGGAATTAAAATTGTTATTGATGGGCAGAAACTCAATCCAACAGATGCGAATGGTAACAAAGTTGAACCTATTATTTATAATGGCACAACATATTTACCTGTAAGAGCGGTTGCGAATGCTATAGGTAAACCCGTATATTGGGATGGACCTAATTACACAGTTTATTTAGGAGATATGGACGGAGATTTGGAATACCCAACTGTTGAATTAAGTTGTGAAGGAAATATAGGAGATGATTGGGATGATACAAGCGATTTAAAGGATAATCTTGGAAATATATATTCAAGAGGAATAAATCCATATTATGGTGGTGATACTTTCGAAAAAATATTAAATATGAAATATTCAAGATTTAAAGGAACAATATATGTTACAGATGGTACGGATAGCGATCAAACAGTGCAGTTTACCATAAAAACTGACGGAAAAACCGTTTATACATCACCAGAAATTACAAAAAAATCACCACCTATTGACTTTGATATCGATGTATCTGGGTGTTATGATTTACAAATAGTATTTACTAAAAACAGCAATAGTTGGGATATGGTTACTTGGGCTAAAATTGGAAATGGCGGATTTTATCAGTAATATGTCCGGTACTGTAACAAGCAGGGGAAATGTATATCTCCTTTTCTGATATGTTTAGGATAATCCTAAGACCTTATAAACGGGCGATTCGTGAATCGCCCCTACGATGAAAGGCAGAAACGAACTCAATCGTTTCTGCCTTTAAAATTACTATCCTTAACGGTACACCTCTTAATCCGTTCTTTTTTCATAATGTCCCACGCAGTTTGTTTGCCATTTTAAAGCATAGCCAGTAGATGTTTTTATCACTTTCGCATTTTTTCATCCAAAGAGGGCTGTCTGTGATTATTCCTGCGTTTGAAAGCTCCCATACAATGTCATTAATGCTTTCCACCTTTTCTATTTGTGGCATTGCCGCATATTTTTCTATAAGGGGCATCAGATTTTCTCTGTATGCCTCTTTTGTATTTCCGCCGAAAAAGTTTGTGCCCGGACAGCTTTTAACACTCTTCCCCTCAATATAAGTGCCAAGCTTTTTGCCGTTTGCGCTCCACCACGAATGATATGTAACATCATAAGAGGCACTCAGTGAAAATTTATCAAGCAGTATTTTAACAACTGCAATAATTGCCTCTTGCTGCGCATCCGTCATTATGTCACCGCCTTTATCAAAATTGCCGAGACACTCAATACAGATTGCACCGCTGTTTGCACCGTAAATCCCTGCAGGATTACTTTCTATAGAACGCCCCGACATTATTATGCCATCAGGAAAAACGGTGAAATGCTGACCAATATCCGCCCATCCGTTGTTTCTTACGTGATGGTTTTTCATACTCTGCTGAAGACTTTCATGGTTTTTTCCCGTAAACTGTCTATAGCTTGGCGAGTAAGTATGGTGAAGCTGTAACAATTTTATACTTCTTGAAACCTTAAGATTTTTTATATACTTCTCAAAAGAAATTATGTCATAAGCTTTAAACCCCATTATTATGCCCCCTTCTCTAAATCGTCTATGCGATGCTCCGACACCTTTTCCCGTGTTTCAAGCACCTCCACACGCTTTTCAATTTTAAACTGCCGTTCAATTAAGTTATTGTGCTTGTCCTGCTTTTTTTCAAGCTCACTAAGGCGGTATAATATTAGTGCCGTCGTTTTATTATTCTGCAGATAATTTGCTATGCACGAGCCTATAAGTGCACATACTGCTGAAATTACCGCAACTATTATTTGCGTCATTTCTTCACCTCCGGAAGTCCGCCAAAACTTGTAAGGATTGACAAAATTCCTGCAAGAAGCGAAGCACTTACTACCATTTCCCAATCCACATCGCTTACCAACGCTGCCGTTCCAATCATTGCAACTGCGCTTTGTGCAACTGTTTTTACGCTCCGTGTAAGTGCCGCCCTGATCCACTTTTTTGTTTTTGTGTTCATATTTCATCCTCCCTTACGGCATAAATTTCTCTTTCGTTTTTCTCAAAATCGTAATTTGCAAGTACCGTTACAATACCGCTTGTATAACCCTTTTTTATTTCGCCCGTATCTACGCCGTTCTCGTCAAATACAGCCTCATCACGGCTCTTTTCGTGCAGCAAATACCCCTCACAAGGAGATATTATGTAATTTACTTTTTCACCGCTATCATTATATCGCTCCTTCATAACGGTGTTTTTTATTATTGACTCTATATCCTTATACATAAAAACCTCCTATGCTAAATTCCAGCCTATGTCCGCAATATATGCATCATACGTTTTTCCGCCAAGCTCATCCATTACTCCTTGTTGTGCCATTAAGGTTTTACAAGTATCCTTTAATGTGAGGGTATACTTTCCTGCATTTTCCGTTCCTGCATAATTCTTTAAATGATTTATAATGCTTACCATACTTTCCACTGTGAGAGGGGAAACACTACAAGATAAACTTCTACAAATTCCACCTTCAAACCTTACCTCTTTTAACTTTTCGCAACTGTTAAAAAAACTTGTTAATGCAAAGCTATTTTCCTGTGGGAAAATTATCTTATCTACACTCTCCAACGCATAACAATATGAAAATAAGACCGTTACGCAGTCTGTGCCTGTACCAGAAGAAAAATTAAGCTCAGGAATATGTGTTATTTTTGTTGCAAACCCAAACATTAGAGATGCATTTGTACAATCCGACATATCTAGGGTAACACCCTGTTCCTCTAAGATTTGTTTAAGGTTTGTTATCGCACATCCGTGAAACATTCTGTTTGCATCCTTTGGTTTTATATCATATTTAGGTTTAAAAGTTTTATCAGTCCATCCTATTTGCGGAGTACTTGCCATTGTGCCAGTAAAAGCATAACCATAATTTGTTCTTTTTCCGTTTGTTTGGTATTCATCCCAAAAGTCAGACCATTCTTGTTTTCGCCCTGCTTCATACACCTCATTAACACCATTTGCGATTTCATCAAGATTTAACGGCTCGGTTTTTCCCGTTTTGCTGCGAATATTAGCTGCAATGGCGGTCATTTTTTCTTTTACGCTCATTACCACTCGCCTCCTAATATAGCCTCTTCAACATAAGCTTTGATTTCGGCTTTATCCTCGTCTGTCCAGTAGTCGGTACCACGTATTGGGGTATAGCCGTCTTTACCCCTGTCACCTTTATCTCCTTTTACCTTGCCTATGTTAAAGGTTTTTACGTTTTCACCCTCAATTGACAGTATAAGCTCGCCGTTTTCATTGAGGCTTACTGACGGTATTTTAGCACCATCGGGAAAGTTAACCCACAAATCACCGTTTTCGTCCACAGAAAAGGTATAAAATCCGCCTATAGGAATAGTGGTGCCATTTACGCCACGTTCACCTCTGTCACCCTTTTCGCCTTTGTCGCCTTTATCTCCTTTATCGCCCTTTTCACCTTTTTCGCCCGCTGTACCCGTTTCGCCACGTATTCCCTGTGGGCCCTGAGGACCTCGGCTTCCTTTCTCTCCGCAATCTGAAATCAAAAGCCAGTATTCTTCATTTTCAGGGCTTACACCGTATATCGGGGCTTTGCATACATATGACCTGCCGTTATATGCCACCTTGTTCCCCTGATGATAAAGCTTTTTTTCGTCATAGCTTTCCCATACATTAAGATTTTGGGCAATGGTGCTTACTTCCTCTTTTGTGTTTTCCATAAGGGCTTCCACCTTTGGCATTAATCCCTCAAGCTCTGACTGAAGCTGCATTGCCTCAGAAGGTGTTATTTCGGCAATGCCGTCGGAGCTTTGCGAATATGCAACAAAAAGACCGTCTGTGACACTCTTCATTATTTTTGAGGGATTGGACTCAAAATACCCCTCCACAGTAAAGCTGCACCATCCCGCACTCGTTGTCACGGCAGACGGGACTATGCTTTTATAAATATTCTTTTGCATAGGCTCCGGACTTAATAAAACACTTGTCAGGTTTTCACCCTTTGCGTCACGCCACAAAACCCTTTTAGCGTATCCAAGCCAGCTTTCATCAAATATAAACTGAAGCTCTGCCGTATTAGCACTTCCCGTAGGAAACACATTCTTAGAGCTTTTTGACACAAACTGTCCGTTTATATGTATCGTTAGCAAATCTTTGCACTTCCTTTCAAAAAAATCCCCCATAATACCATAAAAGGTATCATAGGGGATTTTTAAGTATTTATTTTTTATTTTTTGTTTCTGATATAATCATCAATTGCCTTTGCGGCACTTTTTCCTGCACCCATTGCAAGAATAACCGTAGCAGCACCCGTTACGGCATCACCGCCTGCAAAAACGCCCATGCGTGAGGTTTTTCCTCCCTCTCCGTCTGTTACAATACAGCCACGCTTATTCGTCTCAAGTCCCGGTGTGGTTTTTCTTATAAGCGGATTTGGGCTTGTTCCAATCGACATAATAACTGTGTCAACCTCTAAGATAAATTCACTGTCTTTCTTTTCGACAGGCTTTCTTCTGCCGCTTTCATCAGCTTCTCCAAGCTCCATCTCCACGCACTTTATAGCAGAGACATTCCCGTTTTCATCACCAAGGATTTCCACGGGGTTTGTAAGGGTATTAAAGATAACACCCTCCTCCATTGCGTGCTCTACTTCCTCTTTTCGTGCGGGAAGCTCCTCCATACCTCTGCGGTATACGATATAAACCTCCTCCGCACCCATACGCATAGCACTTCTTGCCGCATCCATGGCAACATTTCCGCCGCCTACAACTGCAATACGTCTGCTCTTTTTAATGGGTGTTTTTGATTTTGGAAGATATGCCTTCATAAGATTAACACGTGTAAGATATTCGTTTGCACTGTATACACCATTAAGCGTTTCGCCCTTTATATTCATAAAGCTGGGAAGTCCTGCACCGCTTGCTATGTAAACGGCCTCATAGCCATCCTCGAAAAGCTCGTCAACGGTAATAATTTTTCCTATTACCATATTTGTTTCTATTTTTACGCCCATCTTCGAAAGCTTTTCAATCTCTTCTTTTACAATAGCCTTGGGAAGTCTGAATTCGGGAATTCCGTATACAAGCACACCACCCGGTGTATGAAGCGCCTCAAAAACAGTAACGTCATAGCCAAGCCCCGCAAGGCCTCCTGCTGCGCTGAGGCCCGACGGACCTGCACCTACAATTGCAACTTTGTGACCGTTCTTTTCCGGTTCTTTTACTTTCTCTTTAAAATGCTCACGGGCATAATCTGCCACAAACCTTTCAAGGCGACCGATTGCAACACTCTCGCCCTTTATTCCTCTTACACACTTACTCTCACACTGCACCTCCTGCGGACAAACTCTGCCGCATACTGCAGGGAGCGCACTTGAGCGTGATATAACCTCATAAGCACCTCTAACATCCTCGTTTGCCAGTCTTTCTATAAATGCAGGAATATCAATTCCAACGGGGCACTTACCAACACACGGCTTGTTTTTACAGTTAAGGCATCGCTTTGCCTCCTCAATTGCCATATCAAAGGTGTATCCCGTAGCAACCTCCCGGAAATTCCTTTTCCTTACCGAAGGCTCCTGTGATGGCATAGGACATCTTTTAGGATTCATATTTGCCATATCACTCTACCTCCTTTTTGAAAAGATTGCACGTTTCCTCACGTCTTTTCGCCTCAAACTCTTTATATATTCCGCTACGGCTCATTGCCTCATCAAAATCTACTGCGTGACCGTCAAAATCAGGACCGTCAACGCACGCAAACTTCGTTTCTCCGCCTACACTAAGGCGGCAACCGCCGCACATTCCCGTACCGTCAACCATTATCGGATTCATTGATACAGTTGTCTTTATACCGTATTTCTTCGTTGTAAGGCATACAAACTTCATCATAATAAGCGGACCTATTGCAATAACCTCATCATAGGTGTTTCCGCCTGCAATAAGGCTTTCAAGCGCATTTGTAACAAGTCCCTTTTCACCGTATGAGCCATCATCCGTCATTATTTTAAATAAATCGCTCACTTCTCTGAATTCATCCTCTAAAATTACGAGGTCTTTATTTCGAAAGCCTGCTATGGTATGCACCTCAGCACCATTCTGGCAGAGTTTTTTTGCAACGGGATATGCGATTGCACATCCTACACCGCCGCCTATTACACAAACCTTTTTAAGGTTATCTATCTTACTGGGTGTGCCTAAAGGTCCTACAAAATCGCAGATGCACTCTCCTTCACTAAGGCTGTTAAGCTCCATTGTGGAGGCACCTACCACCTGAAAAATAATTGTCACGGTGCCCTTATCAGCATCATAATCTGCAATCGTGAGAGGCACCCTTTCCCCGTCGGGTGTCGCACGGAAAATTATGAACTGACCCGGCTGTGCTTTTTTGGCAATAAGCGGAGCCTCCACAACCATTTTTGTAACAGTATCATTTAATGCTGTTTTTTCGACTATTCTGTACATATATATACACCCTTCCCTTGGGAATTTTTTATAGTATTAAATATTATTATACCTAAAAAATCCTGATAAAGCAAGGGTTTTTTAACATGTCAACTATGTGTTGATTTTACTTGTACAGATTCTTCATTTTGTAGTCATAATCGCCTGTTCGTAGACCTTCAGGAAGGCCTAAAATCTTTGCACTTTCACTGTCAAGATAGCCAAGCTGACTCCACTTTTTAAGTGCATTGTTTATTCTTTCCTGTTCTTCCTCCTGAGCGTTCTTATACTCCTGCTGTTCCCACCTGCGGCTGTTTTCCTCTGCCTCTGTGTAAAGCTTTTGCATCAGATAGTCATAATCACGAAGCTTTTCCTCCTCTTCATTTTCCATCTGACGCGTCCTGTACTCTTCATCAAGGCTGTCAAGGTAGGCCTTGTAATTAAACTCACGGTCTTTATTATACTGCGAAAGCTCGTCAAAATACTGTCCGTATTCTCTGTCATCTATATCTATAAGCGACTTAAGATTAAGACGGGTATTATCTATGGAATCAAGATAACGGTCATATGCATCATCATACATTTCAGGAATTTTATCGGTCAGCTTCGAATTATAATAGTCAAGAGCCTGCGAAGCCGCACTTACTGCATAGCTTGATGCCACGCCGCCCGTATTCATAGAAAGCTCGCCGAGTAAATCCTCCATTGCCCTCTTTCCCTCACGGTTATACTGCTCTTTATAATATTTGAACAAATCATCCGAATATGGGTTATATGAAAAGGCTGAAATGTCAGAAAGCTTTGCATATAAATCACGAATTTCGTCATCATAACGGTTTTCATAACGGGGGGTATCTTCTTTATACGAAAAAGATGTACCTCCCATAATATAGCGCACAGCCTTGTCATACACATCGTCATAGGCGTACTGTGTAAGACCCTGGGTTCCGCTGGCTTTTTCTATACGTTTCTTGAGAGTATTTGAAACACTGTTTTTGGATGCACCTGACGCAATCTGGTCTCTTATCACGTTTGAGTAATCGGTTTTATCAAGCCATCCACTGTAATTATTGGTCTTTTTATAACCTAAATTTTCACCGTCTATCTTTTCGTTACGGCTTTTTTCGTACTTTGCGGCACTCTCGTAATCTCCCTTTTCCACCGCTTCGTTAATCTTTGCCTGATAGTCGGTTTCCTTGTTATAGCTCATTGTCCTCCCCCTTGTAAATAGTAGTCTTTGTTATATCAATTTCAATTATGTTGGAGCTGTCAAGATGTGTTAATATATACCGAAGTTCCTCCATGTTGGCACGAAGGTGGTTTTCTATTATACCGACCGCCTCCTGCGCTGTCTTTCCGTTTAAATCGGGAAGCTCTGTAAACAATATTCCTCACCTCTTTAGTCATCAAAAATCTGAAATTTCAGCTAATTCACGCTAAATTCCCTTGTTATTGATTCGATAATGCTCTTTCCTTTTCCTGAAAGTCTTATCTGCATATTGTGGCAGCCTCTTATTATGACGGGAACATTTATATAGCGTTTTTCGTTTCCGTACTGTGTGGAAATTGTTCGCCACACTCCATTATCGCTTTTTACCTCTACGCAAATCCACGAATCATTAAAAAGCTGTGCACATATATGTATACGGGAATAATTCTTTGTTTTGTAGTAGCTTTCATCAAACGGGCAAAGAGTTATTTCCCACTCGGCGTCCTCGTCTGCCTCATTTTGAATTTCCTCTACCCCGCCCGAGGTCAGCCGATACATTGCTCCGCCCAGGTATGCATATGCAGTTACATCCTGGGCACCTGATTTACTCCACAATCCAAGCTCTGTATCATATACAAGCTCTATTCTCCCGTCTTCGGTCTGCGTGCTCAGATAATACCTTTTTCCGTCACTGCCTCCGATAGTATTTTTTAATGTAATGCCCTCTATTTTTTGAGAAACACACTGCGGTATACCTCCATAAAAGATAAATACTCCGCCGTTTCCGTTATAGAGTATTTTTCCGTTAACATACGCAATGCTTTTTTTCTCTGATTTTGCGATACCGCTGCCAAAGCTCTCTGTAAGCTGAAAGTTGGATGGTCGGTTTCCGTACAGCTTGTAGCATGCATTTTCCTTAAAGAACAAACAACTGTTTCCGTATGCAACACACGCAGTAAAATCTCCCGATGTGTTCGACTCTACGCTGAAGCTGTCCGTGGAAAGTCCACTGTAGCGGAAAAAGTTAAACGGGTCCCCCAGTGCCGAGGCGTAAATGGTATTTTCCATACATCCCCAAAGTCTGTTTTCATAGCTGCAGACAGAGGTAAAATCAGGAATTTTTCTTTTGATGGTAATATCTGCCGTTTCCTTTGTTTCACTAAAGGTATCCGCCGCAAAGGTGAGTACAGTTGAACCTCTTTGTACAATTGCTGCACTCTTGTTATTTGAATTTGTCCTGCATCCTGATATTTCAACAACATCGTTTACCTTAAACTCGGCAAAAATATTTTTCATACTGTTTTCAAGTGTCATTAGCTTACTTGTTACGATATAGCTTTTTAAATCTTCCCCCTCTTCCACACTCATTACTGTGCGGTACTGGTTAGAATTACATTTTTCGCCAAAAATAGCATCAACTGTAAGCTCCTGCGGTTTTTTAAACCCAAATCCATTAAAAACATACTTGCCGTTTTGCTCCGTTACACCCGTGTAGGTTATGAGAAGCTCATCAGGAAAGAATGTATGCTGCTCAACCTTTGTAGTGGTAACATAATGAGAGGATGGAACAGTAATTGAATTTTTGCTAAAGCTTACTTCTACACCGCTTATAACACACTCTGCCTGAAGTGAGCCGAATTTTTCCGTCTTTGTATCGTAGTAGACCTTATCGGGAAAAACAAGAACCTTGCTTCCCATATATGCAAGCTGTTTGTCAGTGCCCTCTGAAAGCTCTCCTACTTTTTTGCGGTCATAATAGAGTGCTCCGCTTGCTGCAATACATTCCTTACCTGCAAAAATGAGTGCCGACGGACTTTCACACGAAAAAATACTGTTTGCCTTCTGCCTTTGTGTAATTGCAGGAAAGCTTATATGCGATATACCGCTGCAATCACGCATTTCTCCGTCTGAAAAGCTCTGCATAAGATTAAGCCCTCCAAAAGTAACCATATGGCGTCTGTACCTTTTCTCTCCTCTGAATATCGGAAGTTTCATTTTTATACCCCCTTTAAAGCTCAAGCTTTGTTTGCGGCGGCATATTATTTCTTAAATAGCTTTTACGAAACTCTGAATATGCCTGCTCGAAAAGAACGGCAGATGAATTGTAGCTTGCAAGCTCTCCGCTGAAAAAATCACCCATTGCAATTATATAAAGCTCGTAAATATTATCATACGGACTTTGGACGAGCAGCTTTTTATCCCCGTCTTGCGGGAAGCTATATCCCGGAAAATCATTTTTGTGCATAGTTTCACGCATTATTTTTCCGTCAAGCTCGCTTATCCAGCGGCATTTGGTGGCATCGTCAATACTGTCGGGGTGAAGCTTCATCGCCCTTTCTATCGCCAGGTTTATTGTTGCCATACTATATGCACTCCTCCCACGCAGCACCGTCAAACACAAATATACCTGCCTTCTCCCCGGGAATTTTTATTACGGGCTGACCTTTATATTCCGCATTTTCAACGATTGTTTCCTGCGGCAGTACGAATGCAGGACGAAAATAGCTCATCGTTCCCTGTGAAATAGTTGTATAAAGTCCTTCATGATTTACTGCATAGACAGTTTGATTACTTCCTATTGTCCGCGTAAGATATGTCAGTGGACTTCCCAACGGATTATTTGTTGCTGTACGTCCGGTATTTACAAAATACTCCAGCTGGCTTATTTCAGTGTGCGAAAGTAAGAAGCAATGCCTTTTTACATAAGTATCAATGGGTACTGTCATCATATTTTTTTGAAGTTCGGGCGAAAACAGAGGCCGGTATGTGTTTTCAAGAAGAATATCCGCATTTGACAACAAATAGCGGCTTTTCATAAGGTTATCATAACAAATCTGATAGTTTGGCAAATATCTGCGCACAAGTGTCACTCCACCCGCTACAGGAATGTCCTTTCCCGCAACAAGGTATTCTACCGTTTCTTCGCCTTCTGTAACCAAAAGGACGCTTCCTGCGCTGCATTCTCCGAGAGTCTTAGAGCTTTTGGGATTAATTTTGATACACAAATCTCCTCTCCCTGCATCTTCGGGCAAAGTATCTGCAACAGTTACATTTCGAAGACACCTTTTATCAGGGGTTGATTCATATGCCGTAAGCATCCCTGCAAGATTTCCGCCATCTGTTTTTACACATCTTTCAAAAAGCTCTTTAGCATAAAGGAAAAAATCCTGATTTTTCCCCTCTGTGTCATATATGGCTTTTTGCATATCGCCTGCTCCGTCTTTACCGTCCCTTCCCCTGGGGATGTAAAAAGAGAGCTTCGGGTTTTTAATATCATCGGTATTAACTTCTACATTTGCCTCCTGATAAGAGGGCAGTGTTTCTACCGTTTCCACGCTGAAAATTGGTGTCATCCCGTCTGTACCACGTTCGCCCTTTTCACCTTTATCGCCTTTATCACCTTTTGCACCTGTGTCACCTTTTGCGCCTGTATCGCCCTTGGGTCCCATATCGCCTTTTATTCTGCCAAGGTTAAAACTTGCCATAAAAGCTTCCCCCTTTAAATGTTTCTTAAGGCAGCATCACGCAAAAATTCATCTGATTTGTTATCCATAAGTCTGGCAGTCTTTATATCCTGACGCATTGAGTTTTCAATAACGTCTGCAAACTTCTTTTTAATTTTCACCTTTCTGCCTCTTGCGATAACACAGCTTTCACCGTTTACTGCAACAAACACATTGTCCTTGTAATCCTTGTTATCACGGAATAGTTCAATTTCAACCAATGTGTTTTCATCATTCATTTTTGCTTTTCCATTTGTCACTGCTTTCTTATTTGTTGCCATAATATTTATCCTCCTTTAATTATCTGATTCCTTAGTGCCGCAAAAGCGACACTAAGGATCTAAGAAAAGTTTTAGTTACCGAAAGTGCTTGCACTTTCAATTCTTATCATATAAGGCTCTACAAGTCTTACTGCAGCCTTTGTTGCTTTCCAGCCTGCTGTCGCTCTCTGATTTAAGGGATCGGCAGTTCCGGCAGAGCCGAGCTGCTTTATAATATGTGTAAGGCCGCCGCCTGAAAGCTCTGTCGTGCCGTATGCATTGTCACCGATAATAAGTGTAGAATATACGTCACAGCCTTCAAGTCCTGCTTCACCCGGATAAACGAAGTCTCCTGCAGAGGGTTCTTTACTAAGTGCTGATGTAAGGTAAAGCGCACCATCCTGGGTATTAAATCCGCAAACCTTTGCACTTTCATACTGCATTCCGCAATTAACCTGAATTGTTGCACCTACAAGTCGTGCGCTGTCTTCCTCTGAAAGGGTTTCCATTACGCTGAGCTTGTAGAGAGAGCCTTCACCGCAATTTACAGACGCAGTTCCATCTGCATCAAGTACGCTATATTCTGAAACGGTAAGGTTTCTTGACTCTGCGCACAAATCGTCTGCGTGGAAAATCTTCGCCTCGCTTGACTCAACAAATCTTACGTTTTCGATTTTTCCGATTTCTCCCTGATAAATTCCCTCGGGGTCGGAGTATGTCTTTACGTTCACCCACTTGGGGTCACTCATAAGGTCATACGCCGTATCAGGGTGGATAATACCCACGTAGCTGCCGTTAATTGTTTCGGCATTCATCTTCTTAAGGTAACGCACTGCTCTTCTTACTGCGTCAACGCTCAGATAATGGTTACCGCTTTCTCTTCCGCCGACAAGCTTATTTCTTGAAGAAACCTGACCCTCTGCAAACTGTACGTTTGTACCGCCTGAGAGAACCTCTCTTGTAATAGTGTCAAGTGTTCTTCCTGCCTGACCGCCCAGAAGCTTTGTTGCCTGAACGAGGTTGTTATCAATAGCAGTAAGCATAAGTATATCTGAAAGCTCAATAAATCCGCCGTACTGCTTAACCTCTGCACTCACAACTCCCATATCGAGCTTCTGACCGCTGGGTGTAACACCCTCTGTAAGAGGCTGTGTCATCTTGGGAAGGGGGTCATACTTACGAAATTCAATCGTCTTGCCGTTTCCCTTGGGAATAGGGCACTTCTGACCAAACTGGTCATGGACGAGCTTGGGCTCTGCCATATCAATAAGATAATCTGAATAGTAGGTCTTCATTTCATTTGAAAGACCTCCGTTTTCCCCGTAGGGTGTGACACCCCCTGTATTTGCATTTGCAATGCCTGCTGTTGTATTCACAACATCTCCTGCAGCAAAAAGCTGCAAATTAAAATTAAACATTCTCTTCTTCCTTTCTTTTTATAACGCTTTTCAGAAGCTTATCATTTCGCCCTTTGCCGCTCTTTTTGCAAGCTCTGCACGCTGCTTTTTTGTAAGCTTTGAAATATCGCTGGACAAAATAACTCCGCTTGTAGGACTGCTTCCGTTTTCAACGGGTCTTGTCCCCTTTGCACGTATTGAATTTACAACGTGTTTTTCTGCCTCACGGCTGTTCTTGTCCATAATTTTGTCGATATTTGTAACCTCATATGCGTTTTTAACGCTTACGCCTACTCTTAAAAGTCTGGCAAATTCAGGATTTTTCATCTCCTTTTCCAAATCAAAATCACTGTAGGTTTTCTTTGTTTCCTCTACCTGAGCCCTGAGCTTTTGGGCAAATGCACGCTCTCTTATTTTGCGAAGCTCTTCCTCACGGTTTCTCTTAAGATATGTGTTTTCCGCAATAAGTCTTTTAATAAGCTCTGCATTCTTTTCGGTTAAATTATTTGTAGTTTTCATATCCGACTTTATCATCCTTTCAAGTTTTTCTGTATCTGCATCAGTTATATCGTACTTTTCCATAAGCATCTTTACAATCTGCGCATTCTTTTCATTTTCCTCTCTCATTTCTTTCACCTCCTTCAGTCTGCGGCTGATAATTTTACTTACCTTTTTTCCGAACGCCTTTTTATACTCGCCCGAAATCAGCTTTTCAAATTCAGCCTCTTTTTCGCTTTCGGCGTCAAAGCCACCTTCGCCCGTTTGCGGCGTGCTGAGTGCCGCTTCCTTTTCAGCATCTATACCATCTGTGGGCACCGCGGTTGCCGCAGAGATTTTAAGCTCCTCAATTTTCTTTTTCATAGTTACCAATCCTTTCTATTTTTACATTTTTAGGGAAGTTTCTCTGAAGCAGTAAAAATCCTTCCATTGCCATATTGAAGGCACCCTTCATATTTTCTCCCCCTGAAAATTCTATCTTTCCGTAGCCGTCTGCCTCACGGCTTTTGAGGCTGTATACCCCCTCGTCCTTTTCTGCCGCTGCTAAAAGTGCAAAATAAAGCGCACTTACCGCACTGCAAACTATATCCTTTCCTCTCGAAAAGTTTGCGTGGCCCTTAATTACCAGGGAATAGGTGTGGTTTTGGCATCTCGCCTCTATTTTTATCATTTTCTTCCTCCTTAATTTCCAGTGCTTTTTGGGTAAGCTCCCGTATTTTTGCCTCTATTGCACTCTTACCCTCAAAATCCATTATTTCAAGTGCACCCAGTGCTGCAAAAGAATTTCTTGGCTCAAAAAATCCTAATCTGAAAAGCTCCTTTGCCATCTCATTTTGTGCAAGGCGGCTGTACGGGCTTTTTTTCTGCGCTTTAACCGCAATATCAAAAATTGGTTTGCCTGAAGCGTGTCTGTTTATATTTTGATTATTATATTCTGCAAAACCGTATCCGCCGTCACCGCCTCTTATGCGGAAGTTTCGGACTTCACCATAAAACTGACGTATCAGCTCTATACACAGATAATTTATCCTTGTATACGCCCTGTAGGTGGTTTTAAGCATATCACGGCTTACCTTGTCCCCTGCCTCCTGAAGTGCGGCTATTGCCGATGCAGCTGTTATACCGCCGCCTGCATTACCACGGTTAAAATCACTGTTGGCACTCGTTTCCTTAAGCTCATCTATTTTCATTTTAAGAATACTTATTGACGATGCAGGAAGAGGTGATACATTTATCGGTCTTAATCTTTCCTCATTTATATCACCCTCAACGTGAACAATGGGCTTTGACCAGTCAAGAAATTCGCTTTCATTTACGCCCGCACTTATTTTTGAAAAATACCTTGGCTTTGACGCCATCATTGCATTTTCCAATATTACACTGCCGAGCCTGTCTATATACATCTGCGGATTTTTCGTAACTGCAACAAAGCCAAAGCCGACAGGCGTTCCCTCTTCGGGAAAAAGCGTATCAAACACAATTGGGTATTCTGCGTGGTCATACCATCCTCTCTCACTGTATTCCTCGCAATTTTCAGAGGAGAAAAGAAGATTATCCCCGACAAATTTAGCGTAGTGCAAAAGTGTTTTTCCGCTCTCGCTCCTGACCTTATAATACCAGTCCACAACGAGTACCTTGCCGCTTGTATCCACAGTGTCATCATATATGTACTGCTTTACATCAATGGCATTTCCCAAATCCTTTCCACGAAGCGACGGATATTCACTTTCAATAATGTCAACATCCCTTAAATCAACAATGAAAAGATTTCTGCTTTTCTGTATATCGGTGATTCCCGGCTCCCAAAAAATATTTAAAAGGTCAATTTTCTTAATCTGAATATCTCCCAGTCCGTTTTCAATCTCACTGTTCCAGAAAACTCCGTAGGCACTGCAGCCGTGCTTTAATTTATACCACCAGTTGTTTGAATAAATCTCCTCAAAATTGTTATTCTCCATAATTGCAGGGAGAATGTCTGACAGCCTTTTTGCTTCCTCCATATCGTTTTTCTCTCTTGGCAACACACTTGCCTCGGGAAAATTATCCATTGCATCGGCGTGCTTGTTCGTAAGCACGTTAAAAAGCCACGCACTTACACTTTCACATTCTCCTTTATTCTTTTTACGCTGCGTGACATCATTATGACGAAGTCTCCACCACAGCTCGTCCTCGGCAATTCTTGTTTCAAGCGTTGCCTTTGCATTTTTGTAATCACGTAAAATCTGTGATGCCATCGCAATTTCAGCCTCGCCTATTTTACGTTTTTTTTCAAAATCTGTATCTTTTTTAAAAAGAGGAATTCCTTTTTTCATTTTATAACCATTCCTTTCACTTCAAGGTACAACACATCAATATAATTTCAAAATGCAAAGCATTTTGTTCCATACCTCTTCACTTTTCTCTTTTACCTCTTATCTGTCTGAATTTATTCAGACTTACCACTCCTTATCAATCTTCGTCTTCAGGCGGGAGCATTACTACACCCGTCTGCCCGTTTTCATTACTGCCTGTATTTTTCTTTTCCTCCTCAAGGCTTATTTTGCGCTCCTCGGCGGGAGAAAGAATTCCGTACATAACCCTCTTTATTTCTTCCAGAGAGCGAAGTGCCTTTATCGCATTGTTAAGAGAAGTCATATCCATTTTTGAAAAGACCTTTTCATCTGTAACCATAGCTCCGTCCTCAGTCTTTTCCTTTACAATATATCTGTAAAACTGATTTTTATCGCCTGCCGCTTCATCAAGCACATCTGAAAGCTTATCGGCAATTTTTATTTCCTTTGCAAGCTTTATTGCGGCAATATATGCCGCCTTGTCCGCACATTTTTCCATTACGTTTTCAAGATATTCCCGCTTTGCCTCACTCCATCTTTCAATCTGATAATGGCGGTAGAGCGTTGCGGGATTTATGTTATGCTTTTTTGCAAGGGCACCGGCAGTAATCTCCCCCGTTACAAACTCGGTCTTGAGGGCATTCCAGTCGTATTTAGTTTTCATTTAATCACCCTTTTATAATATAAGAATTGTAGCTTTGATGCTCCGGAGTATCGAGCGGGTCATATGTATACACCTCACACTTTTTCGGCTGAGGATTTATGGGGTTTGCCATAAAAACATACCTTGCCTCGTCATATATATGGTCCTCTGCCGCAGTATCAATATCTTCAACATCGCTCTGACTGTATACAAGGGCAGGAATTGTCCGTATAAAATGCTTACACGTGGAAAAAACATAAAGCATCGGCACACCGTTTTCATCAAAGGATAATCTGTTATGAAACTGCATTTTTCCCGCTATGCGTGTGTTATCGCCTTTTTCAAAATATATTCCCTCACGCTCCATCATTGCGCCTACACTTTCGCCCCTGCTTTCATCAAAAATTGACGGATCGGCAATGCCGTTTATATATTTGCCCCGAAGGTTTACATCCTCTTTTTCAATAGTTCTGATTTTCTTTGCAATTTCACACGGCTCCCACCTTACGCCCTCGTTAGGTGTTCCTGTGCATCCGTAAAGCTCCCGAATACGGTAAAGACGGCTGTCGTGGTCCACTGCATACCATCCCACGGAAAACGGTCGGGAATATCCAAAGTCAAAGCCTCTGTAAATTTTCCAGGTGGAGGGGATTTTAAACGGCTCTATAACGTGCGTATTCTTACGGGTGATATATCCGTCAGGATTATTTCTCCACTGCGTAAAAACCTGCCCCGAAAAGCTGTCCCAGTCACCGTAAAGCAGTGCATTTCTTTCGCATTCGGGAAGTGCGGCGAGCCTCGTTATATATTCAGGGTCATTCTCCATCAGAATTTTATTGTCAAATACACTTGACGGCACAAAAATTCTGCTGCGTCTTCGTATTTCGCTTTTTCCGTCGGGAAAAACAATTTTTACATCCTCATAAATTGTTGTCATAGGCGGTGCAGGGGTTATAAATCTTTCCTTTACCCATCCGTGCCCCACTCCCCCGGGGTTTGCCTGCGCACGTATGTAACAGCGTGTCCCGGGGCCGTTTGGTCTGTTACGGCTGAAAAGATAACTGTATTCGTCCCACGTAAAATGGGTGAGTTCATCAAAGTCTATAAAGTCATAGCGTTTACCCTGATAATTCGTTCTGTCCTTTGTATGCTGCATAGCACCAAAATATATTTTCGCTCCGCTTGGAAATGTCCAGCAGTGTTTCTGCTCGTTATATTTTGCCTCGGGAAAGGCAGGCGAATATATTTCACGGCTTCTGTCTACAAGCTCAGAAAGCTGAGGATAAGTCTTTCTTAAAATAAGTCCTCTGTAGTGCGGTATGTGCACCTGCCTTAATGCCTCTGCAACAGCACAGTCACTTTTTCCGCCGCCTGCCGCACCGCCATAGAGTGCCTCGTTTTCTTTTCGTTTCATAAAGATACACTGACGTGGCTGCGGCTTCCATATTACATTAGGCATTATCTTCTTCCACAAGCTCGAGAAGGTAATTTCCCTCCTCGTCGCTTTTTGCACAAAGATGATATTTTCCGAGCGCCTCTTTTACATCCTGGCGTGAAATTTTGCGTATACCTCCCTCTTCCTTTACAAGCAGGCAGATATTTGCCGCCGCACAGTCAAGAAGCTGACGAAGTCCCTCTATCTCTTCTGTAAGCTCCTCTATCCTTTTCTTGTCGTCAGAGATTTTTTTATCTCTTCTTTCAATTTCCTTTACTGCGTTCATCTTTACGCATCCTTTCTTTCATAATAGTTTTCAAGCATACACGCCACAGAGCAGTTATGCCAGTTTTTTATATCTGTACAAAAATCGCTCTTAAAATCTTTTTGCGCCTTATTGTCAGGGAACTTAAGCTCCCCACCCTCGCAAAAAATAGAAAGGGAAACCTTCCTTTTATAAAACGGACATACGATTACCTCATCCAACTTAAATCACCTCTTTATTTAAACCATATCGGGCTGGACTTCCTTCTGCCTACGACTTGCCATAAATTTTCCGTAGCTCATTCCTGCCTTATGCGCCATCTGCTGAAGCCTCGTTAAATCCTCATAGGGCGGTCTGTCATAATTTATGTACGGTGCATAACCGCTCTTCTTTTTTCTTGCACAAAGTATGCCACAGGTTTTCTTTCTCATTGAAAGTTCAGGTATTCTTCGTCCGCAGACAACACAAAATTTAATTTTATCCATCGTTTTCTTTCCTTTCGCGTAAGTTTTGGAGTTGATGATTTGTTTTTCTTACGTCTTACGTAAGGATTATATGCTAAATCAATTCCAAAGTCAATACTTTTGCGTAAGTTTTTTTGAAAAAACTTGCATTTTAAGTAAGTTCGTGTTATAATCATCTCAGGAGTTGATGATAATGAAATTACACGAACGAATTAAGCAGCGCCGTCAGGCACTCGGAATGACACTTCTTGACGTTGCAAATGCCCTCGGGGTGAAGGAGGCAACCGTTCAGCGCTATGAAAGCGGTGAAATAAAAAATCCCAAGCACGATACTGTGCTTGAGCTTGCAAAAATATTTAGTTGTTCGCCCTCATACCTTATGGGATGGGAGGAGGATGTCCTTCCCTCTTCTGCAATGTTTATAAGCAAAAAAAAACTGCCGCTTTTAGGTGAAATTGCGGCAGGCAAACCCATTTTTGCTGCAGAAGAGGTTGAATACTATTCCCCGGGGGAGGATGCAGGTGCAGATTTTTGCCTCAGAGTACACGGGGATTCTATGACGGGCGCAGGAATTAAAGACGGTGATATAGTCTTTATACGCAAGCAGGAAACCGTTGATGACGGTGAAATTGCTGCCGTGCTTGTAGATGACGAGGCAACATTAAAACGTGTCTACCTTTCTCCCGACAGTGTAACACTTGTAAGTGAAAACCCTAAATATAAACCTATGGTATATACAAAAAAACAAGGAAGCAGTATCCGCATATTGGGCAAGGCTGTTTCATTTACAACAAGATTATAAATACCAAAAACATTAATAGAAATTAAAACGTAGGGGCGGATATTATCCGCCCGCAACAAAGCCGTATTTCTAAAAGAGATTTTCTCCTTAGAAATACGGCTTTAATTATGTGTTTTAATACACTTCTATACCTTTCACCTTATCAAACAAAGTCTGCAGGGCCTCTACTGTAAGGTTTGGGCAGCGTGTATGCTTTTTTGCCATTTCGTCAGTGTAATCACAAAGCATATATGCACTGTATTTTTTATCGGCTACGTGCGTTACAAGGGGCAACATATCGTATTTTTCAACATATACCCTGCCGTTTTCCTTGGTAATTTTCACGTCAGCCATTGCGCCGAGGATTTTTTCCTTTCCGCCCTGATTGGAAACAAAATTTCCGAGCGAATAAAATACAAGCGATTTGTTTCCATTCTCGCAGATATGCTGTGCTACAGGCTGAACCACGTGAGGATGTGTTCCTATAATTACATCTGCACCGTTCTCTGTCAGAAATTCCACATCCTTTTTTTGCGAGGAAGTCGGCACGTGTGTATACTCCGTACCAAAGTGCAGAAATACGACTGTCATATCGGCACTTTGCTCCGCCTTTTTTATAAGCTGTGCATTTTCCTCACTGCGGTCAATTATATTTACAAGATACTTTTTATCCGCAGGAAGTCTGTAGCCGTTAAGCCCGTATGTAAAGTTAAGCAGTGCGATTTTAAGTCCGTCCTTTTCCCAGATGTCAATTTTCTGCTGCTTTTCCTCGCTGTCGTTAATTCCCAGCACCATAACGTCCTTTTGCGACCAGAAAGCCATCGTGTGCATAAGGGCATTATACCCCTTGTCATACGTATGGTTTGTTGCGTGCGTTACAAGGTTAAAACCTGCACGGATAACGCTTTCCCCAACCTCAGGCGGTGTACCGAAAGCGGGGTAGCCGCTCAGTGCCGCAACATCCTCAACAAAAATCGTTTCCTGATTGATTGCAGCAATATCTGCCACACTAAGATACGGCTTGATATTTTCATACAAACCGTCAAAATTAAATCCGTCGGGTGTTTTGCAGGAATTGTATATGGGGGAATGTATCAGATTATCGCCCACCGCACGGATGCGCAGTGATACCTTTGGCGGCGGGGTAATTTTCTTTTCTTCATTCTCATTTTCAGAGGGAAGAAAAATCATCACACAAAGGAGAGCCACCGCACAAAGAAGCACTGCCCCCGTTATAATAAGCTTCTTAGTTTTCGTCATAAGCCTTACGTACTCTCATCATCGAACGCTCTTTTCCAAGCACCTGCTGAATGCACCAGATGTCGGGGGAATTTGTTCTTCCCGTAATAGCAACACGGATAACACCGCTTACATCGCCAACGTGCCCCTTATAGCTTTCAGGATTTTTCTTGTAAAGCTTGGGCTGGGGAGCATAGCCAAGCTCCTCACCTATAGCACGCACCTTTGAAAACCACGTAGACTGATCGTCACTGTGATCATAGCTTTCCATATATTTTTGTAAAATAAGCTTTCTGTCCTCAGAAGAAACATTCTGCGGGAAATCATCCTCACGCTTAAAGAGTTCTTCAAAGAAAAAGCTGTAAAACTCTTTTGACTGCTTCCAGTGGCTGATATCCTTTCTCGGCTTTTCACCGCCTCTGCCTATAGCAATCATACCAAGTGAAAATTCCTTGTCACGTGTGAGAAGCTCATAATATTCTTCGTCACATTCCTTTGCCCACGCAGTAATATAGTCATAAACAGTCTGCGAATCAAGTGTTGCAAGATAGTTTTTGCTGACGTCATTAAGCTTATCAATATCAAAGAGAGAACCGCTTATTCCCATTTTTTCTGCCGTGAAATTGAATTCCTTAACATCGGCATCAGGGTTTTCCATTCTCCACTGCTCATAATTGGAGTTAAGCACCGTCATAAGGTATTCCCAAACTGCACCGGGGAGATAGCCCTCACTCTTATAATAATCAAGGGATAATTCAGGGTCCTTACGCTTGCTAAGCTTTCTCTTAACACCGTTATCAATCTTCATAAGCTGTGCCGTATGACAGTACACAGGCTTTTCCCAACCCATTGTATCAAAAAGCTGAACGTGGATGGGAAGTGTTGCGAGCCATTCCTCACCCCTTACTACGTGTGTTGTACGCATAAGATGGTCGTCAACTACGTGTGCAAAATGGTATGTGGGAATTCCGTCTGATTTCAAGAGAACAACGTCCTGCTCATTTTCAGGCATTGTAAGCTCCCCACGGATGGCATCCTTTACCGTAAAGGTCTTTCCCGAAGGCTCAGGTGCACGGAAACGGAGCACAAAGCTTTTTCCCTCCTGAATATTTTTCTGCGCCTCTTCAAAGGTTATATTTCTGTGCACTGCCCACTTACCGTAGTAGCCGAAATTTTCCTTAAGCTCTGTCTGCTTTTCACGCATTGCGGAAAGCTCCTCCTCCGTGCAGAAGCACGGATATGCAAGACCTCTTTCAACAAGGCTTTTTGCAAAGGTCTGATAAACCTCTGCCCTCTGCCTCTGTCTGTAAGGGCCATAATCACCCTTTTCCCCGTCTGAAAGGGCACCCTCGTCAAACTCCACTCCAAAATACCTGAGTGTGTTTATTACTACATCAACTGCCCCCTCAACCTCTCTCTTTTGGTCGGTGTCCTCTATTCGAAGAAAGAACACACCGTCACTTAGATGCGCAAGTCTTTCATCTGTTATCGCACCGAAAAGGTTTCCGAGATGTATAAATCCCGTCGGGCTTGGGCCAAGTCTTGTAACCTTTGCACCCTCGGGTAGATTTCTCTTGGGATAAAGCTCCTCATAATAAAGAGGGGATTTATCAATATTCGGGAAAAGAAGCTGTGCCATTTTTTTGTTATCCATTGTTATTCTCCTTAATCAAAATATCCTGTGTATTTTACCGTCGGCGCACCCGGCAAAAGGTGTGCACATATATCTATAAAATAATCATCCGTCATTGACGCAATGAAATCAACTACCATATCATCCTTCGTATTTTCTGCCATATAATCGCCTGCACCGTAATAACCACGCCGTTTATTTATATAATCAATATGGTGTCTTCTTATTATACTTTCGGGGTTATCAAGGTCACAAAGCAGTTTTTCATAAAGCATCGCAAACATCGGGCGAAGACATTTATCGTACTGCTCATTAACACTTTCTGACATATATATTTTTTTCATATTGTCTCTTTTTGCAGTTTTGAGTGCCTCAAAGTACTCATCATCTAATTTTATATAGTCTTTGCCAAAGCTGTTTTCAACGATATTCACGATTAAATTATTTATTATATATGAATTATAGCTTCCGTCATGCGAAAAATCCATTCCTGCACGCTCTGCATCCTGACGGTCCTTGCCGAGATATGCAATTATATCGCTTACCCTCACCACGCACCCCTCAAGGGTAGACGGGATAAGCTTTTTCACGTTGTCCTTATCAATATAACACAGTTCAACCTTTTCGTCAAATTCCGTAAAACCCGAAAGCACTGACGGACGGTACTCACGAAGCTCTAATTCCCCGTTATGGCAGAGAATTCCGTCAAGTGTATCAAGACTTATATTAAGGTTAAAGATTTTGTCAAGCACCCTTACACTGTGCACATTATGATTGAAAAACCGCCCCGTTCTTTCCTTATATATTTCACCGAGCAGTCTTTCCCCTGCATGGCCAAAAGGCGTGTGCCCTATATCGTGGCCGAGGGCAATCGCCTCAATCAAATCAAGGTCAAGCCCTAAAAGCCGTCCTATATTTCTCGCAATCCGTGATACAAGCTGAACGTGAAGCGCACGTCTTGTTATGTCATCATCCTTAAAGAACGAAAAAACCTGCGTTTTATCTGTATATCTGTTATAGAAGGGATGATGCATTATCTTTTCTATGTCACGTATAAACGAGGGGCGGTGAAGCTTAGCACGGTCACGTGCCTCATTACGTCTTAGGGTATTTTTCACCTTTAAATCAAGCTTTTCCTGAATTTTTTTCGATGTTTCCTCGGTGAGCTGTAAATAATTACTCTGCAAATATACCCCTCCCTCTTTTTAAAATTATTCTCGCTGCAATACCTGTCAGCACTCCGCACACTGCTCCGCACACACAAAGCACGGGAATATGTAATATTGCACCCTTTCCTATAAAAAAGTATGCACATATAAGCTGTCCCATATTATGAAATATTCCGCCTAAGCTGCTGACGCCCACTATGGAAAATAGCTTTGTCCTTTTTGCAAGGCTCATTACCGCAAGGCTTATCACCGCTCCGCACAAGCTGTATAAAAACGACGTTGCACTTCCGAAAAGGAGTGCACACAGACTGACTTTCATAACCGCTACCGTCCACGCCTGCTTTGCCCCTGCGGTGTAAAGAATCATTATAATTATCACATTGGCAAGTCCTAACTTTATCCCCGGGATTGCTACGGGCGGGGGGAAAAGCCCCTCCACGTATCCAAGTAATACGGCAAGTGCCGTCATTACAGACATCCTCGCCACAGTTTTAACCTTTATCATATAATAACATCCGTTTCGTTATCGTTTTTGCCATTTTCTATTATAACACTTAATCTGTTTGGCAGGCAAACAATACTGCGCATTGCCTTACTGACCGTCTGCATTTCACACTGCTTATTCGGGCAATCTGAATTTATAATGCGCAAAGCAGAATTTTCTATAATAAGCGTATTTGTTCCAAACTCACTTTCTATAACAAGCTGTGTGTCCTTATCAAGGGGCAGCTTTTCATAAAGCTCCCCATTTACATATACTGCCGCCACACTGCCCTTTTGCGGCATTAAAATACAGGTAAGGGCAAGCAGTGCCACCAGTATTATTACTGCAAAATCACCCTTTTTCAAATGATTTCACCCCACAGCCTTTTGCCTTTTCTTTCTTTTATTTTAACCTTGCATATTTCTCCCGAAAGGTTTTTATCACTTTTTACAAATACACGCAGATAATTTCCCGTAAGCCCCTCACAGATACCATCCTCGCACTGCTCAAAAAGCACATCCATGCTCTTTCCGATAAAGGAATTTTCACATTCCTCACCAATAGCACTGCACAGCGCCGAAAGCTCCTTTGCCCTCTTCTCCCTGAGTGGTCTCGGTAGCTGCTCCATACGTGCGGCAACTGTTCCGCTTCTCTCCGAATAGGGGAAAACGTGCACCTTTGAAAAGCGTGCGGTCTTTACAAAATCAAGGGTTTCTTTAAATTCCTTTTCACTTTCCCCGGGGAAACCGCATATAATGTCTGTTGTAATAAGGGCATCCTCCATTTTATCCCTGATTGCAGAGAGTGTATCAAGATATTCCTTTGCAGTGTATTTTCTGTTCATTCGTTTAAGGACACTGCTGCTTCCCGACTGGAGCGATATGTGAAAATGTCTGCACATCTTTTCTTCATCAGCAATAAGCTTTATGAAATTATCCCCAAATGCCCTCGGGTCGATACTGCTGAGCCTTACCCTGCATACCTTATCAATTGCACAAACCGCCTTTATAACATCTGCGAGGGTTTGTCCGTTTTTTAAATCCTTTCCGTAGGAATTAACACTTATACCCGTAAGGACAATTTCCTTAAATCCTTTATCACTAAGCCTTTTTGCCTCACTTACAATATTTTCAAGCTTTCGTGAACGAACAGGTCCTCTCGCATATGGCACAATACAGTAGGAGCAGAAGTTCTCGCATCCGTCCTGAATTTTTATGTATGCACGTGTACGCTCCGTCTCTCCTGCGCACTCAAGCTCCTCATACATTTTCTCCTGCATTATGTCGGTAAGCGCATCTGTATCCTCGCCACGCATTTTTGCCTCAACAATTTCTACGAGCATCGCCCTTTTTGCCGTTCCTATTACTACATCTATTTCGGGCAGTGCCATAACCTCCTGTGCCTTTGTCTGTGCATAACAGCCCGTTGCCACTACAAGCGCATCGGGATTAAGCTTTTTTGCACGGCGGAGCATCTGACGTGACTTCCGCTCACCAATATTCGTAATGGCGCACGTATTTACAACGTACACATCGCATATTTCATCAAATGCGCCTATGCTCCATCCTTTGTCACCAAACATCTTTGCATAGCAGTCTGCTTCATACTGATTTACCTTACAGCCCAGAGCGCAAAAAGAAACCTTCATCAAATCAGTCCTCTGTTTTTCATTTCATTGACCTTCATAAGTGCAAGTGCCGTTTTACCGTCAATAATCTCGCCTGAAAGAACCTTGTCCACAAGTTCAGAAAGAGGCACTTTTACAATCTCCATAAATTCATCCTCGTCACGGTTTATCTTCCCCTCATAAAGGTCGAGGGCGAGGTACATATGCAGAATTTCTCCGCAAAAGCCGGGGGTGGGGAGCATTTTCCCAAGGTAAATGTATGTATTGGCACACATACCCGTTTCCTCCTCAAGCTCACGCTTTCCGCACTCAAGCGGGTCTTCACCCTTGTAAAGCTTTCCTGCAGGTATTTCAAACACATTCATATCAAATGGTCTTCTGTACTGCCACTCCATAATTACATTTCCGTCTTTGTCAAGCGGTACAACACACACACCGCCCGGGTGTTCCACAATTTCCCTTGTCGCAGTATTGCCCGACGGTGTTGTAACCGTATCCACACGAAGAGATATAACCTCCCCGTTAAATTTATAATCTTTTTTTATTGTCTTTTCTGTAAAATCCACTTTAATTCTCCTTTGGTCATCGGAGAGTCGAGCTGGTTGCGCCTTATACTTGACAAATTTGAATGCTTTCAATTTGTCGTCCTCGAAAGGCGTCAGCCTATCTTCGTCCTCCGTATTAAAATCATTTTAAATTTTTCTGCGTATAAGGTCGGAGAGTTTAAAAATAGGAAATTTTTCTATAAGACAAAGAAAATTCAAGAATAATACTGACGTATATTTGCAGAATTTTCTGCAGTATTATACGAAATTTCCCTTTTTAAACCGTAATCAGCTCGGCTCTCCGATGACTAAATTAATGAGTGTTTCAAGCTTTGGGTTTATGCCAAGCATTCTTTTAAGCTCGAAATATTCCTTTTTCGCCTTTTCTTTATTTTTTCCGTCACAAAAAGCACGTATCAAAAGATTTTTCGGCGTTTCCACGGGCGAAATATATTCCTGTGCCGTGACAGAATATCCCGACGCCTCCAAAAGCAGACATCTTAAGGAGTCGGTAAGTAAATCCGCCTGCCTTGCTTTAAATATGCCGTATTTTAAAAGAGGCTCAAACGGGGCATACGAATATTGTCCTAAAAGCTCCTTATGACAGCACGGCACGGCAAAAATCGCCTTTGCCTTTGCATTTATACCTGCCGCAATCGCCATATCCGTTGCCGTATCGCAGGCGTGCAGGCTGATTACCACATCAGGCACTCTTTTCGGCGAAAAATCGGTAAGGTCTGCCTTTATAAAGGTCATATTGTTGTATCCTAAATTTTTCGCACTTTTAACCGATGCATCTATTACCGTCTGCGAATAATCAACACCCGTTATATGACAGTCCTTTTTGAGTACGTCCTTAAGATAGTAATTGAGTGCAAATGACAGATAGCTTTTTCCGCACGCACAGTCAAGCACCTCAATACTTCCCTCAAGCTTTTTAAGATGCTCCGACACAAGCTCAACGAAATGGTCGATCTGATTATATTTGCGCACCATATCATTTTTTATTTTGCCGTTTTGCCCCATAATGCCGATTTCTTTTAAAAGGGCATTTGCCTTGGGCGGTGCAATAAGATACTTTCTTTCCCCGACAGTTGCCGTGGTGCTTTCCTCGGGCACTGCCATATCCTCGTAACGAAGCGACACATTTCTGTCATTGGCAAGTATCACTGCGTCTGTGCCACGCTCTTTATATATAAGCTGCATCGCATCATAGTTTTTTGCAGTGTCTGCTATTTTGTCCCACGAAAACTTCTCCCTCGCTCCGCCAAAGGTGAAGATAAGCTCCCCCTCATCTTTTTTAACCGAGGCGGGGAAAGTCTTCGTTCCCGACTTAAAGCTTATTTTCATTTCAATAAAATATTCACCGCTGCCGTAGCGTGCCTTAAGCATTTCTATGTAAAATGTAAGTTTATTTATAGCTGATGATTTCATAATTATCTACTCCACTCATTTTTTGAGAGTTTACCCTTATTATTTTACAACAAATCAGCTTAATATTCAATTATTTTTTATATATTGAGCAAAAAACTTCATCTTTTACAAACTTTTTTTGGTTTTTTAAAAAATATGTAGATTTTTTTCTGCGTTTCCGTTATAATAGTAACATATTTCAAAAGTTAGGAGAGATTATATTATGAAACAGAAAATTTTATCGTTGCTCGAACAGGACAGCAGACTTACTGCGTCAAAGGTCGCCATTATGCTTGGTATTGATGAAGCGGCGGCGGCAGCAGCGATTAAAGAGCTTGAAGATGAAAATATAATCTTGGGATATAAGGCACTTATAAACTGGGAGCTTACCGACCGTGAAATGACCGTTGCAAATATTGAGCTGAAGCTCACCCCGCAGCGTGGCGGTGGCTTTGATACTGTTGCAGAAAGAATATATAAATTCCCGCAGGTTAAATCCGTTACACTGATGTCGGGCGCATATGACCTACTCGTAACGGTAGAGGGTAAAAGCCTCAAGGATGTTGCTATGTTCGTATCGGAAAGGCTTGCCCCGATGGAGTCTGTAGTTTCAACTGCCACTCATTTTGAGCTTAAAACATATAAAAAGGACGGCATTATCTTCACCGAAAAGGAAACGGACAATCGGGAGGTTATTAGCATATGACAGATTATTCAAAGCTTATTTCTCCCCATATAAATGCCCTTGCACCGTCAGGAATACGAAAGTTTTTTGACATTGCGGCAAGTATGCAGGATGTAATTTCCCTCGGTGTTGGTGAGCCTGACTTTGTAACCCCCTGGGCAATACGGGAGGCAGGTATTTATTCCCTTGAAAAAGGGCACACACACTACAGTGCAAACAGCGGTCTTATAGAGCTAAGGCAGGAAATCTGCAATTACTTAGGCAGAAAATATAACCTTAGTTATGACCCGAAAACTGAGGTTTTAGTAACCGTCGGCGGAAGTGAGGCTATCGACCTTCTAATCCGTGCAATTATTTCAAGCGGTGATGAAGTTCTTATCCCCGAGCCGTGCTTTGTATGCTACAAGCCCTGCACCCTTATGGCAGGCGGCACCCCCGTCACAATACAGACGGAGGAAAAGGATAATTTTAAGCTTACACCCGAAAAACTGCTTGAAAAAATCACCGATAAAACAAAGCTCTTAATTCTTCCTTTTCCCAACAATCCTACGGGCGCAGTAATGTCACGAGAGGATTTGGAGGCTATTGCAAAAATCGTTGAGGAGCACGACCTTTTCGTTCTTTCTGATGAAATTTACGGGGAGCTTACATACAGTGGTGAGCATATCCCCTTTGCCTCAATCAAAGGAATGTATGAACGCACCGTTACGGTAAACGGCTTTAGTAAGGCATTTGCTATGACGGGCTGGCGTCTTGGATATGCGTGCGGACCTGCACCCATAATAAAGGAAATGACAAAAATTCATCAGTACGCAATAATGTGCGCCCCCACAACAAGTCAGTATGCCGCTATTGAAGCAATGCGAAGCTGTGACGACGATGTGGAATATATGCGTACCGAGTACGACCACAGACGACGTGTTATGGTAAACGGATTTCGTGAAATGGGGCTTTCGTGTTTTGAACCGCTTGGCGCTTTCTATGTATTCCCTAATATAAGTGCAACGGGGCTTTCAAGTGATGAATTTGCAACAAAGCTTCTCTACGAAAAAAAGGTTGCCGTTGTTCCGGGGACAGCATTTGGCGAGTGTGGCGAGGGCTTTATACGTTGCAGCTATGCCTATAGTATAAAAAGCATTGAAAAGGCACTCGAGCGTATAGGCGAATTTGTAGCAGAACATATTGAATAAAAAAATGGCGAAGAGGTTAACTCTTCGCCATTTTTTATTCAAATATCCTTGTTTTTTCCAATGCCCCGTACAAAATCACACCCAATACTCCGCAGGAGATTACCTCCCCGATAAATATTGAGAGTGCAAGGAAAATATATCCCTGCTCTACCCCGTAGGCAAGCTTTAATACAAATGGTATTATAACCGTATTTGATACTATCGGGAAAACGGGTGCAAGGAATTTATTTTTTCCAAAATACCGTGTTCCCAGTGCACCTAAAAGTGTCGCAACTGAGCCAAACACCACGTCCCACAGTGCCGCCCCCGTTAAAAGGTTTGCCGCTAAGCATCCTATAAAAAGTCCGGGCACCGCAGGCGCTGTAAATGCAGGCAGAATACAAAGTGCCTCTGAAATACGCACCTGTATTGCCCCGTTTGCCATTCCTGCAAGATTTGTTATGTACGTCAGTACAACGTACAGTGCGGCTATAAGCGCACCTTGTGTTAAATACTTTGTTTTTCTGTTCATTACTGTTCTCCTTAGTTTTGATTTGCAACGCAGTGCGTTGCGACGAGGATGGTTCCGAACTCGCCATATATGAGTTTGCCTTGCAAACTCAGCGATATAAATCTCTTACAAGATTTTCGATATGTGCAACTGCACTCGATATGCCTTGCGGCTCGATATGTTGCTGGCGCAACGAGATTTATATCATATCGAGTTTTGAGCAAAGCGAAAAATATATCGATTTTCGAAGAAAAATATCGAGCAAACTTTTGTTTGCATATCGACTATTACTTCTTTTTACCCGTCATATCTTCTGTAAGAGTTATCTTTACATTTCTTTCAACATTGCCTCTGAGAATTGTTACATTAACGCTCTGTCCTGCCTTATGCTTGTCACGGATTTTATTCATTTGCGTTGCCGTTGTAACCTTCTGTCCGTCAAACTTTGTTATTATGTCACCTCTTTGAAGCCCTGCCTTATCTGCACCGCTACCCTCGGTAACACTCATAATATAAAGTCCCTCTTCAACAAGCAGATTATTGTAGTATGCAAGCTCTCTTGTAATTTCCCTTACGCTGACACCTATCATCGGTCTGCCCTTTACATAGCCGTATTTCATCAAATCCTGAACAATCGGCACCGCCTCGTTCATCGGTATTGCAAAGCCAAGTCCCTCTGCCGCATCGTCAACAAGCTTCACACTGTTTATTCCTATAACCTCACCGTATTTATTAATCAGCGCACCTCCGCTGTTTCCGGGGCTTATCGCCGCATCAGTCTGGATAAGGTTCATATCACGCTGACCAACCGTCATTGTACGGTTAACACCGCTTATTACACCTGCCGTTACAGTGCCAAAAAGCTCACTTGCGAGGGGGTTACCAATTGCAACTGCAAGAGAACCTACCTCAACCTCGTCAGAGTTTCCTACCTGGGCAACGTGAAGCTCCTCCTTTGCCGCTATTTTTATTACGGCAATATCGGTTTTTTCGTCACCGCCTACAACGCTCGCCTCATATTCATTACCGCTTGTAAGCTTAACCTTTATTTTGGAGCCGCCCTCGATTACGTGATAGTTCGTAACAATGTGGCCTTTATCATCAATGATTATTCCGCTGCCGCCCGACTCGCTCTGCTGTGCGCCGAAATAGCTCTGAACAATGCTTGTGCAGGAAATACCCACAATGGACGGGCCTACACGCTTTGCAATTTCTTCGACGCTTAGTTCTTCTTTTTTGTTTTCCGCCTCTCCCGAAAGCATCGCAAAATCGTTTTCACTGCAGCTTACATAGGAAGGCTCCTCCAGAAGTTCCTTTTTATCAATCAGACCAACTGCGCCAAGTGTCATTACACTCGCAATCATTCCGCCTGCTACTGCTCCTGAAATGACACTGATAATTGTTTTTTTCATACTCATATCAATCATCCTTTCCGTCATTATATATTACACTATTTTTACTTCCCTCGTCAAGTATAAATGTAAACTTGGCATATTCTCCCTCTTTGCTCTCGGCAAAAACCTCACCGCCGTGCTGTGATATTATTGTCTTTACTATATGAAGCCCAAGACCTACACCCTTTTTATCCATTCCACGGCTTTTATCTGATTTATAAAATCTTTCCCATATATGCCTTAAATCTGCCTCGGATATTCCCTCTCCGCTGTTAAGAACACTTACCTTTACCTTCTTATCCTCATAGTCTGTTGTAATGGTAATGCTTCCGCCCTCGGGGGTAAACTTTATGGCGTTATCAATCAGATTTATCAGAACTCTTTTTATTGAATCCTTGTCAGCAAGTGCCATGCACTGCTCTCCGCAGAGGTTAAGATTTACACTTATATTTTTTTCTGTCAGTTTCTGTTCATAGGCAATTATCGACTCCGTCGCAAGGCGGTTCATATCAACATTTGCCTTTTCAATTTTGATTTTCCCCTGCTCAAGGCGTGTTGCCTCGAGTAAATCGCTGACAAGGCGGCTAAGCCTTCTTGCCTCTCCTGAAACAATGGCAAGGTACTTTTCCTGCTCTCTCTCGGGGATTGTTCCGTCAAGAATACCCTCCACGAAACCGCCGATAATTGTCATCGGTGTTCTCAGTTCGTGCGATACGTCAGAGAGGAATGACGTTCTCATATCCTCCAGTTCATTAAGCGATGTTGTCATAGAGTTAAAACTCTCGGCAAGTGCACCAATCTCGTCATTTGATGTAATCGGTATTCTTTCATTGAAGTTTCCCGATGCAATGCTTTTTGCGGCATCACGCATTTTTTTAAGCGGATTTGTTATATGCCTTGTAAGTATAAACGATATAATAAATGCCACAAGCCACGCAACAATCTGTGCCAGAATAATAATCATTATTATTCTGTTTCTGATATAGCGTACCATCGGCATAGGACGGAATGCCACAGATGCACCCAAAAATGCAGTTTTTCCCGTAAGCGTATTGCGCTTTACTACGGGAACTATCGCCACAATGCTCTGCTCGGCAAAGATACTGCCCTTTGCATAAAGCTTTACTACCGACCTGCCCTCTTTTACATCCTCTATAAAGGATTTATCAATATGCTTTAAATTAACTCCGGAGGCGTTACTGGGCGCCGCCACAATTTCACCGTTTGCACCTACAACAATTATTGTGCTTTGTCCGCCTGCAAACTCTATTCCGCTGTTATAAAACTTTCTCGTTTCTTCATTTATACCGATATCGGCAATCTGCGCCGTAAGTGCCGCCACACGTGATGCGTCCTGCATAACATCTCCCTTTTGCGTTGACACGAAATATTCACCGATAAGCAAAAATATCGTGGGAATAATAATTGCAATCACCGTCAGGGCAACAATTATCTGCGTAATGAAAAACTTGGAAAAAAGTGATTTCCGCACTCTATTTCACCTCAAATTTATAACCGACGCTCCATACTGTTTTAAGCTGCCACTTCTCGTCATATCCTTCTATCTTTTCACGTAGTCTCTTTACGTGAACATCAACAGTTCTTGAATCGCCGAAATAATCAAATCCCCACACATCCTCTAAAAGCTGTTCACGTGTGAACACTCTGTTGGGATGCGATGCTAAATAATAAAGCAGTTCAAGCTCCTTGGGCGGAATATCAATGCTTTTTCCGCCTAATATAAGCTCATAATTGGTAAGGTTAACAGTTATATTTTCATAGGAAACAACCTTTTCCTCGTCCTCTTTTTCCGTCATTGTACTGCGCCTTAAAACCGCCTTGACACGTGCAACAAGCTCTTTCCCCTCAAACGGCTTTACAACATAGTCGTCTGCGCCAAGTTCAAAGCACAACACCTTGTCAAAGGTTTCGCCCTTTGCTGTCAGCATAATAATGGGCATCTTACTGTCCTTGCGGATTTCACGGCACACGGTAACACCGTCTGCCTTTGGCATCATAATGTCAAGCACTGCTAAATCAATGCCGCCGCTTTTGTAAATTTCAAGGGCTTTTTCTCCGTTAAAGCATACAACAGTCTCAAAACCCTCTTTTTCAAGATAAAGACGGACAAGCTCGCATATGTTTGCATCATCATCTGCAATAAGTATAGTCTGTGCGTGTTTCATAGTCCTCTTTCCCTTCCTTTTTACCTATATTATAACACAAAATTTCCCTAATGGAATATTTTTTCTGAATTTATTATACTATGCGCTTATTTTAAGATTATGTACCGTCTGTGAATAGTTTGTGAATTTGTGAATATGGTAATTTTTTCAAAAACATACATTTTATACCCCTCTCCAACAAATTCAAACATTTTTATTGATAAATTGCATCGTGTATGGTATGATATATAATGTAACAATAGATGAAAAAATCAAGGAGTTGTAATAAATTATGAAACTTGGCATAGTCGGACTTCCAAACGTCGGAAAAAGCACACTTTTTAACGCAATTACAAAGGCGGGTGCAGAAAGTGCAAACTATCCTTTCTGTACTATTGAGCCGAATGTAGGTGTTGTAGCCGTTCCCGATGAAAGGCTGGATGTTCTTGCAAAAATGCATAACCCCGAAAAAATCACTCCCGCAATTGTAGAGTTTGTTGATATAGCAGGTCTTGTCCGTGGTGCAAGCCGTGGCGAAGGTCTTGGAAACAAATTCCTTTCCCATATACGTGAGGTTGATGCAATCGTTCACGTTGTTCGCTGTTTTGAGGATGCAAACATTGTCCACGTTGACGGCAGTGTTGACCCCCAGCGCGATATTGAAACAATTAATTTAGAGCTTGTATTTGCCGACCTTGAAAGCGTTGATAAACGTATCGACAGAACAATGAAGATGATGAAGTCGGGCGACAAGAAATATCAAGCAGAATTAGAGCTTTGGAAAAGATTCAAAGAAGCACTTGAAAGCGGAAAAAGTGCAAGAAGCGTGGAAATAACAGATGACGAAGCTGAAATTGTAAAAGAGCTTTCACTCCTTACAATGAAGCCCGTTCTTTATGCCGCAAATGTTGCCGAGGGCGATTTTGCCGCAGGCATCGAAAATAACGAGTTTGTTAAAAAGGTGGAGGAAATTGCAAGTGCCGAAAATGCACAGGTTCTTCCCATCTCCGCACAGATTGAGGAGGAAATAAGCTCCCTTGACGGGGAGGAAAAGCAGCTTTTCCTTGAAGAAATGGGGCTTTCCGAATCAGGACTTGACCGCCTTGTTAAAAAGAGCTATGCACTCCTTGGTCTTATCAGCTACCTTACGGCAGGCTCTCCCGAGGTAAGGGCGTGGACTATTACCAGAGGGACAAAGGCGCCGCAGGCGGCAGGAAAAATCCATACAGATTTTGAAAAAGGCTTTATCCGTGCAGAGGTTGTTGCGTATAAGGATTTGATTGAGTGCGGCTCACACGCTGCCGCAAAGGAAAAAGGACTTGTGCGCAGTGAGGGTAAGGAATACGTGATGCAGGACGGCGACGTAGTTCTTTTCAGATTTAACGTATAAAGGCTGACAAAGTCAGCCTTGTAAAAAAAGGTTTTACATACAAAAGAAAGAGAGGATAATATGAACAGAAGAATATTTTGTCTGATGATGACATTTGTAATTATGTTCACATCATTTATCCCCTTTGTCGAGGCGGACAGTACACTCTACGCCTCCGACGGCAGAACAATAAACGTAAATAGTGATGACGTTGAGCGTTGGAAAAATGTCGGTTGGTTTGAAACTGCCGAGGATGCAAAAATCATTACTATGTACAGTATGGACGGAAGAACGCTCGATATTCCCCAGTATTATCGGGAGGCTTATAATAAAGTCGGCTGGTACAACACACGTGAAGAGGTTGTAATAACTATGTACAGCATGGACGGGCGCTCGCTCGAGGTTTACAAGGATTTGGGCGAGGCTTACAGAAATGTCGGTTGGTATTATAATCTTTCCGACGTTACTGAAAAAATGTATGACAGCAAAGGCAATGAATACACCGTTTTTAAGGATAATATCGAGGCTGAACGGGAAAAGGGGCTTTCCACCAATAAAAATGATGTAATGCAGATTATGTTTTCAGCCGACGGCAGATTTTTGTTCGTTCCTTATGAAGATGTCGAGGCGTATAATAAGGTTGGCTGGTACACAGGCGGAACAAAGCTTGACCCCTCCCGACCGATGGTTGCACTGACATTTGACGACGGGCCGGGAAAATACACCTCAAAAATTCTCTCCACTCTTGAGCAGTATAACGCAAGGGCGACTTTCTTCGTCCAGGGCAAAAATGTGTCAGGATACAAGCAGGTTTTAAAGCGTGCCGCTGATATGGGCTGCGAAATAGGAAACCATACGTGGAGCCACGTTAATCTCTCAGGCGCTTCATCAGGAACAATTTCTCAGCAGATTTCTTCTACAAACAGTGCCATATATGCGGCAACGGGGAAATATCCCAAGCTCTACCGTCCGCCGTACGGTGCATATAATAAATCAGTTTTAAACAGTATTTCTATGGCGGCAATTATGTGGTCTGTTGATACCCTTGACTGGAAAACACGTAATCCGCAAAAGACACTTGCCAGTGTGAAGAAGGATGCCGTTGACGGCTCAATAATACTTCTACACGATATACACTCCCCCACTGCTGATGCGGTGGAAAGTGTCGTAAGGCATCTTCTGATGCAGGGGTATCAGCTTGTCACTGTCAGCGAGCTTATCGAGGCAAGACAGGGTGCAGTTGTAAGCGGCAAAGTTTACAATAGCCTTAAACCATAAAGAATAAACCACTCCCTTTTGGTTATACTAAAACTAAAAAGGAGTGGTTTTTTATGCAGTTTTATCCGCAGATTTCTTTTATCCACGCACGTGAAATTCTTGATTCCAGAGGCAATCCCACCATTGAAACTGAGGTCTTTTTAGATGACGGTACCTTTGCCTGCGCCGCCGTACCGTCAGGTGCATCGACGGGCGCTTTCGAGGCGTATGAGCTTCGTGACGGTGATAAATCCCGCTATATGGGAAAAGGCGTCCTCAAGGCGGTTAAAAACGTAAATACTATAATAAACAAGGAGCTTTGCGGCAAAAATCCCTTTAACCAGAGAGCCATTGACGCACTTTTATGCAAGCTCGACGGCAGTGAAAATAAATCCGAGCTTGGCGCAAATGCCATTCTCAGCGTTTCCCTCGCAGTGGCAAAGGCGGCGGCAAACTCCCTCGGTATAAGTCTTTACCGTTATATAGGTGGCGTAAATGCGTGCAGACTTCCAATGCCTATGATGAATATTATAAACGGCGGAAAGCATGCAGGAAATTCCATCTGCTGTCAGGAATTTATGATAATGCCTACAGGGGCAGAAACCTTTTCAGAGGGCTTACGTCAGTGTGTCGAGGTATTCCACACACTCGGCTCCATTCTTAAAAAACAGGGCTATTCCACTGCAGTAGGTGACGAGGGCGGCTTTGCACCCGATTTCCCAAATGACGAAGAAGCTCTTAAAGCAATCTGCTCTGCAGTAGAAAAAGCAGGCTTCAAACCTGGCGAGGATTTTAAAATAGCACTTGATCCTGCCACCACCGAAATGTATGAGGCGGCAAAAAAAGAGGGCAAGGAAGGAAGCTATTATTTCTGGAAGCATAAAAATTTCCTTTCGCAGCAGGAAATGATTTCCTTCTGGGAGGATTGGGTTAAGCGTTACCCCATCTGCTCTATCGAGGATGCTATGAGTGAGGAGGACTGGGACGGATGGAAGGAAATAACCGCCCGCCTCGGGGATAAAATTCAGCTTGTCGGCGATGACCTCTTTGTTACGAACACCCAGCGCCTTCAAAAGGGTATTGACCTTAATGCCGCAAATGCAATTCTCGTAAAAGTAAATCAGATAGGAACTCTCAGCGAGGCACTCGATGCAATCGAGCTTGCAAAACGCTCAGGCGTTAATACCATTATCTCCCACCGAAGCGGTGAAACAGAGGATACCACCATTTCAGATATTGCCGTAGCAGTAAATTCGGGACAGATAAAAACGGGTGCCCCCTCCAGAACTGACAGAACAAGCAAATATAACAGACTTTTAAGAATTGAAGAAGAGTTATGTACTGAATAAGGAAAAGCGTGTAAAATTTACACGCTTTTTTACTATTCGCACAGTTTGTCGATTGCCTTTGTTTCAATCCTTGAAACATAGCTTCGGCTGATTCCGAGAATATCAGCAACCTCTCTCTGGGGAAGAGCTTTCATTCCAAAAAGGCCGTAACGCAGGCACAAAATCTGCTGTTCCCTTTCCGCAAGAGTGGTTTTTATTTTTCTGTACAGTAAGGCTATCATATTTTCCTTGTCAATTTTTTCACAGATGTCCTCCGTGTCACTCTGAAGCACATCCATCAGCGACACTTCATTTCCGTCGCTGTCAAAACCTATCGGTTCATTGAGGGACACCTGATTGGCATATTTCTTATCTTTCCTGATAGCCATAAGTATTTCATTTTCTATGCACCTCGCGACATAGGTGGCAAGCTTGGTTTTTTTGTTGGTGTCATATGAAGAAATCCCTTTTATAAGCCCTATGGTGCCAATGGAAATGAGGTCATCATTCTCCCCTGCAGACGGATATTTCTTGACAATATGTGCAACAAGTCTGAGATTGTGTTCAATAAGTATATTTTTTGCGTCCTCATCTCCCTCGTGCATTTTTCTGAGATAATACCTCTCCTCTGAATCAGTCAGCGGCTCTGGGAAGCTGCTGCCCTGAAGAAGATATACATTTCCGCTTTCGAAGTATTTTTTTATTTTAAAAAAATTAAACATCGAAAAAAACACCTCCGATTAACACTATATTCGAAGATATTTAAATTCGTGTATGTCCCATACTTGTAATATGATAAATTCTGTGTTAAAATAGTTTTATTGAGGTGAGCTATATGAAAGAAAGAATTTACAGCATTCCTCTTACTGAGGCGTTGGAGGAAAACTCAGGCTGCCCGCTTTGCACGCTTGAAAAGAAACTTCAGGAGCAGGCAGTGGAATATTTTTTAGGGCCGTCAATGATGGAGCCTGACAGCCGTGAAATGACAAATGAAAAAGGCTTTTGCAAAAATCATATAAGAATGCTTTTTGACAGAAAAAACAGGCTGAGTCTTGCCCTGATGCTTGAAACCCATATAAAAGAGCTAAAGAACAGTATGGAGATACCTAAGAAATCGGGTATGTTTCCCAAGGAATCGTCCGTGGATATTT
>JAZORN010000063.1:0-7280 GCA_045656645.1 Clostridia bacterium
CTCCGACCTTATATTTAGAAAAATTTTATATAATTTCAATGCGGAGGACGAAGATAGGCTGACGCCTTTCGAGAACGACAAGTTGAAAGAATAAAAATTTTTCAAATATAAGGCATATGCAGTTCGACTCTCCGATGACTAACCGTAAGGAGTGTTTTTATGGAAATATTACAGCTTCGATATTTTTTTGAAAGTGCACAAAATGAAAGCTTTGCTAAAACCGCACAAAAATATATGGTGCCCCCCACATCTGTTTCTGCATCTGTAAAAAGGCTTGAAAAAGAGCTTGGGTGTGAGCTTTTCCACAGAGAGAGCAATAAAATCACGCTTAACGACAACGGCAGAAAGCTTCAAAAATCGCTTTCCCTCGTTTTCGAGGAGCTTGATGGTGCTATTGATTTAATTACATCATTAAGCACCGATACACGTGAAATCAAGATGCTTGTGCGTGCAATGCGTTACTCCATTGCGGAGCATATTATTGAATATAAAACGAGGCATCCGCATATTTCATTTAAAACGGTGTTTGATTTTGATGAAACTGACTTTGAAAAGTATGACATAATCATAGACGAGGATTGCGACGACTATCCTATGTATGAAAAAACCGTTCTTTATAAAACACATCTCCGTCTTCGCATCAGCAAAGAAAGTCCGTTATGCGAAAAAAAGCTGACATTAAGTCAGCTTAAAGATGTGCCCTTTATTTCTATCGGCGAAAATAACGGTATGCATAAAATTCTTCTGAGGGCGTGTAAAAAGGCAGGCTTTACACCCAATTTTGTTGTACAAAGTAATGACATATGGTGCAACAAGCAATTTATTGAGGCGGGCATAGGAATCGGTCTTGGCAGAGAATATCCAAATTCCCGACATTCAGAAAACGTAAAATATCTTAATGTTACAGATTTTAATGAAGAACAAACTATCTGCAGTTATTACAAAAAAAGCTCTGTGTACGGAAACGTGGAACATTTCCTCAATTACCTGAAAAAGAAGGTCGCTAAGTAAAAGCGACCTTCTTTTTTTAATCAAACTGCGAATTATAAAGATTACTGTAAAATCCACCCATTTGCATTAATTCATCATGACTTCCCATCTCTGTAATTTTTCCGTTCTGAAGTACAATAATAGAGTCCGCATTTCGTATTGTTGAAAGTCTGTGCGCTATAACAAACGAGGTGCGACCTTCCATAAGCTCTGCCATAGCCTCCTGAATTTTAATTTCTGTGCGGGAGTCTACGTTTGACGTTGCCTCATCTAAGATAAGCATTTTTGAATTTGAAATCATAGCACGTGCAATTGTAATTAGCTGACGCTGTCCCTTAGAAATATTTATTCCGTCATCAGTAAGGAGCGTATCGTAGCCGTCGGGAAGACTTTCTATAAAGCTGTCTATTTTTGCTTTTTTTGCCGCTTCCTTTACTTCCTGGAGGGTTGCGCCCTCTCTGCCATAAGCAATATTCTCATAAATTGTTCCGTAGAAAAGCCACGTGTCCTGAAGCACCATTGTATATGCGTGCCTGAGTGATGCACGCGTAATATCACGCACGTCATTTGTGTCAAGGCTTACAAAGCCATCTGTCACATCATAAAATCTCATCAGAAGATTTATTATTGTTGTCTTTCCTGCCCCCGTAGGACCTACGATAGCGATTGTTTTTCCGCTATCCGCGCAAAGGGAAATATTATGCAGAATTGTTTTATCGGCATTGTAACCGAATACAACATCTTTAAATTCCACCTTGCCCTCTACATCATTTAAAACTATTGCATTTTCCTTATCTGCACTTTCAGGTTCTTCATCAAGTATACGGAAAACCCTCTCCGCCGCAGAAAAAGCAGACTGAAATTCGCTGATTATATTTGCAAATTCATTTATAGGTCCTGCAAACTTACGTGAATACTGTACAAACTGCGCCATTGCGCCAAGCGTTATGAAAAATACTGACGTTTCGGGAATAGCACCGTTTTGCGAGTACATATACATTATTCCGCCAAGCATCATAATAAGCGAGATTGAAATATTGTTTATAAAGCCTACAGACGGCCCCATCGTGCTTGCATAGTAATCTGCTTTGAAATGTGCATTCATAGCATCTTCATTGCGCACATTAAATCTGCCGCCTATCTCATCCTCACGCTCATACGCCGCTATGGTTCTGCATCCGCTGAGCATTTCCTCTGCGTATCCGTTAAGCTCACCAAGCTTTTTTGAGCGTTCGTGGAAAAGAGGCCTTACACGCATGGAACGGTATTTGGTGAAAAATATCGCCGTAGGCACTGTCAGCGCAAACACAAGAATAAGCACCTTTGATATATTCCACATAAATACGAGCGAGCCTATAACCGTGTAAAGGCTTGTCATTATCTGCACAAGGTCATGTGAAAGTGTACTGTTTATAGTGTCTATATCATATGAAATACGGCTTATTATATCACCCGTCGGATGCGTGTCAAAATACCCTACGGGAAGACTTGTCAGCTTTTCAAAAAGCTGTTTTCTCATAGTATAGACAATCTTCTGACCTATATAAATCATTAAAATTGCAAGCACGTAGCTAAGCAGTGCTGAAAGTAGATAGCAGACTAACATTTTCACAATGTTTTCCTGCACAAGTGAAAAGTTAACGCCTTCCTTTAGTGCAATCGCATCAATCGCCTCACCCGAATACTTTGGACCAAGAAGTGAAAGCTGATTTGAAAGGAGCGTCATAATAATTGCAGGAATAAAAAGATGCCAGTACTTCATTACATATCCCAGAAGACGTATGAGAATGCTTTTCGTGGTTTTTGCATCAAGCTTTTTTCTTTCAAAACCTTTATTCAACGAAAGCACCCCCCATCTGTGAATCACTTATCTCTTTGTAATGGTTACAGGAGGATAAAAGTTCTTCATGGCTTCCTGCACCTATGATTTCGCCGTCTTCCAAAACTATGATAAGTGTACAGTCTTTTACGGAGCTTACTCTCTGCGCTACCGTTATAAGGGTTGTTTCAGAGAGGTTTTCACTCAGTGCTTTTCTTAAATTTGCATCCGTTTTATAGTCAAGTGCTGATGAACTGTCGTCTAAAATGAGTATTTCAGGCTTTGCCGCAAGTGCACGTGAAATCAGAACACGCTGTTTCTGACCTCCTGAAAGATTTCCTGCGTGCTGGGCAAGCATATGGCTGTATCCGTCTTTAAAGTTTTCTATAAATTCGCTTGCCTGTGCTGTTTTTGCCGCTGCCACTACATCCTGATGGGGAATATCACGACCGAGGCAGATATTTTCCTCTATAGTATCTGCAAACAGAAAATCGTATTGAAGTGCACTGCCAAACATTTTATAAAACCGCTCTTTGGGAATTGTGCGTATATCCTCGCCGTTTATGTATATAGCGCCTTCATCTGTATCATAAAACCTTAAAAGGAGCTTTATTACAGTTGACTTACCGCTGCCCGTAGCGCCTATTATGCCAAGGCTATCGCCTTTTTTCAATTTGAAATTTATATCCTTAAGATTTTTGCGCTTTCCCTTATATGAAAAGGTTACATTAGAAAACTCAATATGTGCATCACTCTTTTTATCGGGATAATCCTTCTTTTCGTAAACAGAAATATCCTCACCTGAAAGTAGCACTTCCTCAATACGGCTTGCCGAGGCAGCACTCTTTGTATACATTACAAAAATCCTTGTAACAACCATAAGTGACATTGATATATGCGTAAAATACTGCATAAAGGCAATTATTGTTTCGGGCTTTGAAAGTCCATTGGAAACACGCAGTGCACCTATCGCAATTACCGCCACAGTTCCCATATTCATAAGAGCCATCATTATAGGGTGAACACTGCTCATAATAACGCCTGCACGTGTTTCATCCTTTACAAGTGCACTGTTAACCTCATCATAACGGCGATGCTCGTAATCTGTTTTTGACAGTGCCTTTATAACCCTTATGCCCTGGCTGTCCTCTCTTACCACTCTTATCATAGAGTCAACGCTTCGCTGAACTTTCGTATAGAGCGGTACACCTTTTTTCGATATAAAATAAACCGTTATAAATATAAACGGTGCCATTGCAATCATAACAAGAGAAAGGTGTGCATCCATGATAAGCGTCATAATAATACCGCCCGTCAGCATAATCGGTGCACGTACACCCATTCTCTGCATCATATTAACAAAATGATGGACATTGTATGTATCAGTGGTTATGCGTGATTCAAGTGACGGAACAGTAAATTTATCCGTTTGTCTTGCAGAAAGCTTTAATGTTTTAATAAATAAATCTTTTCGCATATTCCGTGCAAAATTACTCGAAACCTCTGCCGCCATACGGTTTGCAACTATATTGAAAACGCACGCCACGCCTGAGCACGCAAGCATAAGTATTCCCCAGAAAAGAATATCCCCGACACTTCTTCCCAGAGCATTTGCAAGAATGTGGCTGAGAATATACGGCAGCATAAGCTCTGCCACTGAGCCGATAATTTTTATAATAAGCCCAAATATCATTTTCGCCTGAAATTCTCTGAGGTATTTAATTACCGTTTTCATTGCTCTCCCCCCCTCTTGCAAATATATGCCGACTTATTCTTAAGTTTTCGCATTAAGCGAAAACTTACCATAACTCTTCACTATTCACTCTTACCTCTTCACTTGTTCATTCAATGATAAAATCATTGAATGAACATTGCATCGCCAAAGCTGAAAAATCTGTACTTTTCCTCTACTGCGTGCTTATATGCATTAAGCACACTATCCTTTCCTGCAAGCGCACTTACAAGCATCACCAGCGTTGATTTTGGCAGATGGAAATTTGTTATCAGTGCATCTGTCATTTTAAATTCATATCCGGGATATATAAAAATATCCGTTTCACCGCTTGTTGCCTTTATACGTCCGTTCTCACTCGCACTTTCAACTGTGCGGCAGCTTGTTGTGCCGACACAGATAACTCTGCCGCCGTTTTCCTTAGTTTTATTTATTATTTCGGCAGCCTCTTCTGAGACTATATAATGCTCCGAATGCATCTTATGCTCTCTTACATCAGTTACCTTCACGGGTCTGAATGTTCCAAGTCCTACGTGAAGAGTAAGAAATGCAAGCTTTACACCCATATCCTCAATTTCCTTTAAAAGCTCATTTGTAAAATGAAGTCCTGCCGTGGGTGCTGCCGCACTTCCGTTATGCTTTGAATAAACTGTCTGATAACGCTCTTTATCGGTAAGCTTTTCCTTTATATAATGGGGAAGCGGCATTTCGCCAAGCTCCTCAAGCACGTTTTCAAATAGTCCGTCATACGAAAATCTTACACGGCGGTTTCCGCCTTCGAGGATTTCTATAACCTCTGCCTTAAGCTTTCCTTCACCAAATTCAAACTGTGCCCCTACCTTTGCACGCTTACCCGGTTTTAAAGCAACCTCCCACTCATCCTGTGAAAAACGGTGAAGGAGCAAAAATTCAATAGCTCCACCGCTCTCCTTTTTCACTCCGTAAAGTCTTGCCGGAATTACACGGGTATTATTAAGAACAAGGCAGTCGCCCTCTTTAAGATATTCTTTAATATTCTTAAAAAATTCGTCTTTATATTCTCCGCTTTTTTTGTCGAGCATCAGCATTCTTGATGCAGTTCTGTCCGTAAGAGGAGTCTGCGCAATAAGCTCCTCGGGCAGATAGTAATCAAATTCATCTGTATTCATAAGTATAATTACCCCAATTCTATGTCAGTAAAATAGTGTCTTAATATCTGGTCATAAGTAAAGCCGTTTTCTGCCATTCCACGTGCACCCCACTGGCTCATTCCCACGCCGTGTCCGTAGCCGCCGCCGTTTATACTGTAGCTTGGCGCACCTTCACTTGCCGCATTTATGCTTTTAAGAACGCCTCCACCCGAAAGTGCACTGTAACCTGCAATTCCGCCAATACCCTTTGATGACAGTGCATAAAGGGGTGCATTTGCACTTCCTGATGTGGTTACAATGCTTATTCCCCCATCAGGCATTACTACAAATTTCTGGCTGTAAAGACCTAAAATCGTACGGCATTTTTCAAGCTTTACACTATGTGCAGAGCTGCTTCCGTGGAAAGTCATCTGTGTAACTCTGCCGCTGTCTGTTACCTTATCGGTTGTAATCTTTTTAAGAGTGCCTATATTTACACCGGCATTTAAAAGCTTCTGCTCGATTTCCTCACGTGTCAGCTTAACACTCCATTTATATTTTGATGCCTTGTCCGCATTTTCATACGAGTCATCAACGGACTTAAGATATCCGTAGGGGCTTCCCCATACGTTTTCCACACTTTCCGTTTTTCCGCCGCTTGTCGCAAAAAAGTAAAGCGCAACTATCTGACCGTTATATTTTGCAAGAACGCCCTTTGTTTCATTTACGGCACGGCGTGTATTTTCATGTTCACTCTCTGCTCCGCCATACACCTGACAGTGCGTTGTTGCACACACATCAAATCCGTATCCCTTATGCACATTTCCTCTGCAAAGTACAAAATTTCTTGCACATACTGCCTGCGCCTTTAGCGCCTCTATCGGCCAGCTGTAGCTCATTTCTTTTCCCAAAACACTTGTCACATAATCGTCCGTGCCTACATAGTTTATTAAGAGAAGCTCACCGTTTGCACGGCGCTCGAGATATATGTAACCTCTGTATGGCTTTCCGTCACATATAATAACGCTGCCGTTTTGCGGTTGGAGAGAAATCGAAGGAATACCGCTGCCGTCAAACTTTCCTGTTGCTGCAAATCCCGTGGAGCCCATCTGTACATAAAGCTCTTCACCGCTTTGCGCTGCATATAAAAGACTTCCGTCTGCCGCATTATACACATTAATTCCACCGTTTGAGGAGAAAGTTGCGCTATCTCCCGAAGACGGTCCGTATCTTAGTCCTACACCTATTTCACTTCTGTATTCTGAAGCATATACACCCATTGCAGTAAAAAGCATTAAAGCTACTGCAAAGAGAATAAAAATCAATTTCTTTTTCATAGCCTTTACCCCCATATTTACTGTTTTCGACATAAAAAATAAAAATCCTTTATTTTTTAGTCGTTTTGTTGTAAAAAAATTGACACCGGAAAATATTAGTGGTATACTATATGATGCCGTAGGTATAAGGGTGCCCAGCCCGATATGGTTTGAAAACAGAAATTTCGTATAATACTGCAGAAAATTCTGCAAATATACGTCAGTATTATTCTTGAATTTTCTTTGTCTTATAACAAAATTTCTTGTTTTTAAACTCTTCGACCTTAAACGCAGGAAAATTTGATATAATTTTT
>JAZORN010000064.1:0-4162 GCA_045656645.1 Clostridia bacterium
AAGATGTTAGGAAAAGAGTAAGGTAATACCTATGAAGAAAGCAATATCAATTTTGGTGTGCTTGTTATTTGTACTGACAACACTGTATCCTGCTGGCGTGATAATTACAGTTTGTTTTGGATATAGTTTCGAACTAATAAGTGTTTCGGCTTTCGCTGTCGCAATTGGTGTAGTATCCGTATGTATAGTTGTCCTTGACCTTGTTTACAAAAACACGCTTGAAAACAATACAATGCGGAGTTTGTTGGCTATTATTACGCCATTATCTTTAATCAATGCCGTTTTCTATATTTTTGAGGATCCTCAAATTTGGGTGATTGTAAGCGTCTTATTTTCTGCATGCTGTTCTTGCTTCTTGGCGGTAAAACACGGAAAGCCTTTAGCACTTAAAATTGTGGCGTTGTCCTTATCTGCACTAATGGCATTGCCAATTGGTTTCCTCAGTTTTATTGCTTTGATTTTCGGCAACTTTGGTCAAAACACCGTTGTAAAAACTGTTGTATCTCCGAGCGGAGAATATTATGCTCAAGTAATTGATAGTGACCAAGGTGCACTAGGCGGAGATACCCTCGTTGATGTATACGAGAAAAGTGGATTAAATGCCATTCTTTTCAAAATCGAAAAAAATTCATTTATGATTATATTTGGATTTAATAGGAGTTTACAGACAAAAAGCCTTACAAACCGCTTAACAAAAGGGTTTATAAGGCTTTATATAATTTTAGATAATGCAGTGTAATCATCGGGTGGGCTTTCTTAAAATCCCGTGTCCCATAAAGACGTACCGGTTCGATCCCGGTCTCGAGCACCAGAGAGAATGGCTTAACCACTACGGTTTACGCCATTCTCTGTTTTTTTGCCCTCTTTTATTTATGGTGCTTCATCTAACGTTTTTCTAACACTTTTCTAACACTTTTCTAACGTTTTTCTAACACATTTTTATGCAAGCAGATTTTCAAGCACTATTCCCGTTGAAATTTTCTGTTTGAATTGCAGATGTCCATAAATATTTCCTGTTGTTGCAATTGAAGAATGACCGAGCCATTCCTGTATTATTTTTATATCTACTCCCTGTGCAATAAGAAGTGAAGCACAACTGTGCCTTAAATCGTGAAGCCGTATGTGTGGGAAACCATTATTTTTTAGAAAATTACTGAAGCGATGTGAAGCTGAATGTGGGGTTATTCTGCTTCCATCTGTTTGTACACAGATATAATCACTTTCCTGATAACAGTTTCCAAACAGTTTACGATTTTCTTCTTGTTTATTTTTCAACGAAAGTAAATATTCACGCACGACAGGAATTAGCGGAAGCGTTCTGTTGCTGCTTGTGTTTTTTGTCCGTTCTTTTTCGCACATAGTATACATGTATGTAACAGTATTATATATTCTTATTGTGTTATCATTAAAGTTTATTGCATTCCATTTTAGTCCAAGAACTTCTGAACGCCTTAATCCATAATAAACACACAGAATAATAATATGTTCTATTTCTGTACCTTTTGCTTTTTCAAGAACAACCTTAATCTGCTCTGAATCAAAGAAAGACGCATTATATTGTTCGATTTTTGGAAGCTCTACCCTATCCGCATAATTTATTGGAATCAGTTCCTCTACAACTGCACACTGAAGACACTTTCGTATATTGGCATGATGTTTTTTAATGGTAGAAGGAGACAATCCTTCGTTCATTTTGTGAGTATAATATTTAGATATATCCTTTGCTGAAAGTTCGCTTAGCTTTACTTTCTTAGTGCTGAAATACGGATAAACGTGTTTGTTTAACACGTTCAAATATCCTTGTTGAGTTGATACTTCCACTTTTCCTTTTTGCCGTTCAACCCAACTTTTCATATAGTCGCAAAATAACACTTCAGATTTCCCTTCTGAAAAAGCAGTATCTTTAGCCAATAATTTATTTAGGAAATCCTCAGCTTTACGCTTGTTTCCCTTTGCTTCCAGATTAGTGTTTACCCACTTTTGTTTGCGTTTTCCTTGCTCATTTTTATAGCTGATAACGGCATAATATTTACCGTTTTTTATTTGTAGACTACCAGACATTTTAGCTCCTTTCCGTAGTCTGCACGATGATATATTTATTTTACCACCGTGCAGCTACATTGTAAACTGAAATTAAGAATTTTTAGCAATATAATCTTTTAGAGACTTTTTGGGTATCTTATATACCTTACCTATTTTGATACTTTTAATCTCTCCGCTTTGTAGCAGCCTGTATGCGGTGTTTTTACCTATATCGAGTATTTCGCATAGCTGCTTTACGGAAAGCACGTCAGGATAAGAATTAAACATTCTCATCACCACCATAGAGATATATTCTTGTTACATCATCTCTGTGATGCCCAAGAAGCTCGGATACCATTCTCCGTGCTTCTTTTTCATTTTTACCGTTGTTTATGAACTCGTTATACTTTTCGTGTGCATATGTATGGCGTAATCCGTGAAAAGTTATTTGATTGTCGGTAAATTCTTTTCTGTGATATGCAATAAAACATTGTATTCTTTTCATTGCTAGATGCGTTTTGTCATTACTTCTTACAAATAGCTTTTCACCACGTTTAACTTCTTTAAGAGAATTTGTAAGAATAATTTCAATGCTTTTGTTAATCGGAACATATCTTGTAAGACCGCCTTTACCTTTTACGAACAGCTTACCTGTTTGAATTGCTTTTTCCGCATCATTAGTATCAATACGAAAACATTCTTCCAACCTTAGCCCTGCATATCTCGCAAGTGTAAGAATAGCAACATAATCACTATGGTTTGTTTCTATTGCTTTTGCTACCATCAGGTTATATTCTTTGCTGTCCCAGGTTCTGTCTACTCCACCAAATGTACGTCTTTTTAATTCAAGCTCGTCATTTGTAGGCAGAGTATATTTTACATAAGGCAAATTGTCGTGGAAAAAGCGTATTGCTACAAGCTCTGTTTTTATTGTTGATGCAGCATTACCTTTTTTCTGTAAGTAATTCAGATATGAAAGTATGTGCTTTTCAGAAATGTTTGAAAGTTTCTGTAGATGATATTCTTTTGCAAGATATACCATAAATCTTTTAAATGCTTTTGCATACCTTTCTCTTGTTTTAAAGTTTCCTACTTTTAAATGTCTGAATACTTTGTTGAATTGAGTTTCTAAATTTTTATATATGTTGTTGTTAGTCATCTGAAATCCTTTCTTTCAGACATAGCAATACCACTGATTTTAACACCCGTTACCTCTATATTTCCCGATATGAATTAGATAAACCTCCCTTTATATCAGTATATTAAAGTATGTTTGTTATCTCTGTCTCCATTTAGTATGAAACTGTAATCTCCGTTAGCATATTGCCCGGTTAGTAATATTCCCGCAACCTTATTCAAGGTGAATTTAATCTGCGGTTAGCATCATACCTGCTAAACTCAGGTGCATTTTAATAGTATTGCCGATGCTGAAATATGTCATAGCGGTGACATATGAAAAATATTTCGCAGCCGCTACTGCGCTTAGCTTACTGTCTTAAACCTACAGGTTTTGAAAGTGTACGCATACAAACCTGTTAAAAACTTTGCGTTTAAAAATCATTTACTCAATTCATTATCCTGTGTCCGTACACTCATTTGCAAGACAGTACAAATAAGTGCCTATAGGACTTCAATTCAACCTTGTATTAAGACAAAAAAAGAATGCAGATTAATCCTTTTGGATTTAATTCTACATTCTTTTAACCTCTTTATTCACTTTGTCAGCAGAGCTGACTTTTCGGAGCATTTAAGTTAAGTCTTATATTACTAACTTAAATATACTCATATTAATTCATTAACCTTTTAAAGTGTAAAATACAAACGGACTTATAAAAGCTCCCGATATACGTCTGCCTGAAAGCAGGCATAGTTATACCGCTTACTTTTACTACAATCACGACATCTAGTATGCTAAGGCTTTATGATGTAAAGCCTCGGGAACCCCACGCATAAATTAATTATTTATTATATAATATCATACCTCATAGCCGTTGTAAAGCAGATATAAATTGTATAATAAAAGTACACAGAAATTCTAATATAAAAGTGCACAGTTTAAAAAGATAGAACGAATGTATATAATAGAATCAACCATAACGTGCGGAGGGTTTTCTATGATATACATATCAAATGTTCCTGT
>JAZORN010000065.1:0-4327 GCA_045656645.1 Clostridia bacterium
AATAGAGCATATTGATTTCTCCTTGTACATGGTTTCTCGACAATTCCATTTTACAAGAATTTTTCAATATGCTCTACTATTTTTTTATTCTTTTCTGTAAAGCTCTATTGATTGGTTACCCCAATAGATATTATAGAGCCATATTTCTTTACCTATGCAGATACAAAAAGGCAAATATAGGGGAACTTGCGAGAGAGTTTTCGGTTTGCAAAGAAACAATTAGCAGAGATATTATGATTCTTAGTAAATATGTTCCTATTTATACTCAATACGGAAGGTATGGGGGAGTATTTATTATGGATGATTGAAAAGTATAATAAACCATTATGGGATGCCAACTTTTGAAAAGCAAAAATGCTTCTAAATGACAATTATAAAAACCTCTGTAAAGTGCTATATAAAGCCAAATTTAAGCCCTGTTGACGATGCGATTCCCACGGGGGGAATTTCTCTTGGCTTGCGTGCGATTGCTATGTATTTTTATGGCAGCAATAAAAATTTTCAAAAAACGTGCAGAAAAAACAGCTCCACCCATTGCGATGCTTTTATCGATAGTATATACTTATCTCGTAAAAATGGTAAGCAGTTAAAATGGTAAGCAGTTAAAATGGTAAGCAGTTAAGCGTAATTTTTTTGAGTTATTTATTCCTACTTTAACGGGATAACTATGTCAAAAAATCGCTTTTTCATTTATTGAGGTTAATAAACAAAGGAAAGTGTAAAGGCATTTTGACAGATTTATTGTTAATTTGTAAACTTTTGTCAATCTTCTTTACAACGGCTATGAGGTATGATATTATATAACCAATAATTAATTTATGCGTGGGGTTCCCGAGGCTTTACATCATAAAGCCTTAGCATACTAAATGTCGTGATTGTAATTAAAGCCAGCGGTATAACTATGCCTGCTTTCAGGCAGACGTATATCGGGAGCTTTTATAAGTCGGGCTGTATTTTACACTTTATAAGGTTAATGAATTAATATGAGTATATTTAAGTTAGTAACAGATGTATTAACTTAAATGCTCCGAAAGGTCAGCTATGCTGACAAAGTGAATAAAGAGGTTAAAAGAATGTAGAATTAAATCCAAAAGGGATTAGTCTGCATTCTTTTTTTGTCTTAATACAAGGTTGAATTGAAGTCCTATAGGCACTTATTTGTACTGTCTTGCAAATGAGTGTACGGACAAAGGATAATGAATGAATTAAGCAATTTTAAAACGCAAAGTTTTTAGCAGGTTTGTATGCGTACACTTCCAAAACCTGCAGGTTTAAGACAGTAGGCTAAGCGCAGTAGCGGCTGCGGAATATTTTACATATGTCACCGCTATGACATATTTCAGCATCGGCAATATCATTGGAACGCACCTGAGTTTAGCAGGTATGATGCTACCGCAGAATATATATTTCACCTATAAGGGGTTGCGGGAATATTACTAACCGGGCAATATGCCAAAAGGGAATACAAATCATACTAAATGGAGACAGAGATAACAAACATACTTCAATATACCGATATATAGGGAGTTTAACTCAATTCATATCGGGAAATATAGAGGTAACGATTGTTAAAGAGAACGGTATTGCTATGTCTGAAAGAAAGGATTTTCAGATGACTAATAACAACATATATAAAAATTTAGAAACTCAATATGGCAAAGTATTCAGACACTTAAAGACAGGTAGCTTTAAAACAAGAGAAAGATATGCAAAAGCCTTTAAAAGATTTATGGTATATCTTGCAAAAGAATATCATCTACAAAAGCTTTCTAATATTTCTGAAAAGCATATACTTTCATATCTGAATTACTTACAGAAAAAAGGTAATGCTGCATCTACAATAAAAACAGAGCTTGCAGCTATACGCTTTTTCCACGACAATCTGCCTTATGCAAAATATACTCTGCCTACAAATGACGAGCTTGAATTAAAAAGGCGGACATTTGGCGGAGTAGACAGAACTTGGGACAGCAGAGAATTCAACCTTATGGTAGCAAAAGCAATGGAAACTAATCACAATGATTATGTTGCTGTTTTTACTCTTGCAAGATATGCCGGGCTAAGGTTGGAAGAATGTTTTCGTATTGATACTAATGATGCGGAAAAAGCAATTCAAACAGGTAAGCTGTTCGTAAAAGGTAAAGGCGGTCTTACAAGATATGTTCCGATTAACAAAAGCATTGAAATCGCATTAAGAAATGCACTTGAAAATGTTAAACGTGGAGAAAAGCTATTTGTAAGAAACAATGACAAAACACATCTTGCAATGAAAAGATTACAATGCTTTATTGCATATCACAGAAAAGAGTTTACCGAAAACTGTATTACTTTTCACGGCTTACGTCATACATATGCACATGAAAAGTATAACGAGTTCATAAACAACGGTAAAAACGAAAAAGAAGCACGGAGAATGGTGTCCGAGCTTCTGGGGCATCACAGAGATGATGTAACAAGAATATATCTCTACGAAGATGGTGATGAGAATGTTTAATTCTTATCCTGACGTACTTTCCGTTAAACAATTATGTGAAATACTTGATATAGGTAAAAACACCGCATACAGGCTGTTACAAAGCGGAGAGATTAAAAGTATCAAAATAGGAAAGGTATACAAGATACCTAAGAAGTATTTGAAAGAATTTTTAAACAATCATCATTAAAAATTCGCAGGTTGATTTATTCGCTGCCCAGTGATATAATATTTTTACAGTGTAATCATTGGGTAGCGAATCATAAGAAAGGCAGGTTACTCAATGAAAAAATCAGTTAAAGCATATTTGAGAGAAAAGAAAGGCTCAAAATGTTATTCGTGTATATTAAAATGGGAGGAAGATGGTAAACTAAAAAGCAAAGAAATAAGTACAGGCATTGAAATTAAAGGCAATAACAAACGTATTGCAAAAAAGCGTATAGAAGAAATCAGGGAAGATTTTGAGAAAAAGGTCACAAGAAATGGTTTTACTGAATATAAAGATATGCTATTTGAAACGTACATAGAAAAATGGGTGAGAGAGCAGGAAAACTTTTTAAAACCAACCACATTATCAGGCTACAATGGTATTGTTAAAAATCATATTATTCCGTTTTTCTCAAAAAGACAAATTTTACTTGTTGATATTACGCCTCAACACATTCAGGAATACTATAATTCAAAAGTTAAATCCGGAATTTCTCCCGGAAGTGTTCAAAGGCATCATTCTTTAATACGAAAGGCATTGCAAAATGCTGTGCTGAAAGATGTAATTCTCTATAATCCTGCAGACAGAACTCAAAGACCAAAGCAAACAAAATATAACCCAAGCATATATGGGAAAGAGCAATTAAAAACTTTGCTACAATCAGTGAAGGGTACACCGATAGAAGTGCCGATAACATTATGCTGTCATTACGCATTAAGGCGTGGTGAAGTTTTAGGCTTGCAATGGAAGAATGTTGATTTTGATAAACGCATAATAACAATATGCAGCAGTGTTGTACGTGCAGGCAAAACAATTTTTCAGGAAAGCACAAAAACATTAAGCAGCAACCAAATACTTCCTATGGATGACGAGATTTATTCTTATCTTAAAGAACATAAGAAGCATCAGGAAAATAATTGTGATTTGTTTGGTAATACATATACCGAAAATGATTTTGTTTGCACTTGGGATGATGGCAGGCCTTTTTCTCCTGAATATCTTTCGCACGCATTTAAGCGTATCTTAAAAAAGAACAATCTCCCTAATATAAGATTTCACGACATAAGGCACAGCGTTGCTACAGGATTACTTAACAGTGGAATTGATTTGAAAGTAATACAGGAATATTTAGGTCACTCAACAATTGGAATTACAGCAAATTATTATTTACATCCTGATATTAATGAAAAGTCAAAAGCACTGCAACAGATAAACAAGCTATTGCAATAACTCCAAAATTTTGGTGGAAATTTGGTGGAAAAACGGCGGAAATATCCAGAAAATACCAAATTTTTAAAAAGAGCAAAAAAACAGAGAATGGCTTAAACCCTATTGGTTAAGCCATTCTCTCTGGTGCTCGAGACCGGGATCGAACCGGTACGTCTTTAAGGGACACGGGATTTTAAGTCCCGGGCGTCTGCCTGTTCCGCCACTCGAGCAACTTTAATTATTATAAACCAAAACACAGAATATGTCAATGCTTTTACCAATTTTTTTGTTAAGAGAATTGTACAATTGTCAATGATGGGTGACACTTTTCTTAAAAAATAAAAAGTGTTACTCCAAACTACCCTTGTCAAGGTGGAACTGCTATGCAGTCTTACCTTGACAAAATACCTATGATATAATGTTTTCAAGGCGTAAGC
>JAZORN010000066.1:0-3415 GCA_045656645.1 Clostridia bacterium
CCCTGCATATTATATAATACCGCTGTAGGCATTTATAGCATCTCCTTTCCGTATGGCTTACGCCTTTACTGTATTCTTGATAGTTACTATACCGCCCTTGGGTCCGGGAATAGCACCCTTAACGAGGATAAGGTTTCTGTCCATATCAACTCTTACAACGTCGAGATTCTGAACTGTAACCTTCTCGCAACCCAAATGTCCTGCAAGTCTCTTGCCTTTGAAAACACGTGACGGTGATGAGCAAGCACCCATTGAACCGGGTCCTCTGTGGTAGCCGCTACCGTGTGTCATAGGTCCACGGTGTGTGCCCCATCTCTTAACTGTGCCTGCATAACCTTTACCCTTGCTGATACCGGTTACGTCTACACATTCGCCTTCACTAAATACGTCAGCCTTAACTTCGTCGCCGACATTAAGAGTGATCTCGTCAAGTCTGAACTCCTTGAGAACCTTCTTAACTGATACACCACTCTTAGCAAAGTGACCCTTGAGAGCCTTTGTTACGTGCTTCTCTTTCACTTCACCAAAGCCCAGCTGAACAGCCTCATAACCGTCTGTCTCAACTGTCTTTCTCTGAATTACGTTGCAGGGACCGGCCTCTATTACAGTAACCGGAATTACCTTGCCTTCAGCATCGAAAATCTGTGTCATACCGATTTTCTTACCGATGATTGCTTTCTGCATGATTTGTTCCTCCTTGTATGGTTATTGGTTGACTTTCGCCAACATTACCTTCCACTCTTATCAATAAGCTTGATGTCGATTGACACACCTGCGGGAACATCGAGCTTACCAAGAGCTTCCATGGTCTTGGGGGTGGGATTGAGAATGTCAATCAATCTCTTGTGTGTTCTCTGTTCGAACTGCTCACGGCTGTCCTTATACTTGTGAACTGCACGAAGGATTGTTACAATCTCTTTCTCTGTGGGCAGAGGAATAGGACCTGATACTGTGCTTCCTGTTCTCTTGGCAGTATCCACAATTTTTTCTGCGGACTGATCAAGAAGAACGTGGTCGTAAGCCTTTACCCTGATTCTGATTTTCTGCTTTGCTGCCATTGCATTGCCTCCTAAAAAAATATTTTATGCTGACTCATGCGACGGTCTGTACACGGCGCCGGGTGTTTCACCTTTTGCCATATTAAAACCCAGAGCCTATTCTCCGGGTACTACATGAATGTGGGCGCGTAATGCGCAAAGCTTTATCATGTTGTACAGTGACTGCCGCCCGGTTTCACGAACCGGACATTCTCCACGGAAAAACCTACCTATATGGTAGCAACCTCCCGCTTCATCGTCTGTCATGTCACAGCCTTGCCATTTTACTATATATTTGAAAGAATTTCAAGTCCTATTTACAAAAAATTATAAGTTTTTTAAAAATTTGTATACTTGCACAAAAGGACTTTATATTTTTGTGCATTTACAACAATATTTTTAAAAAATTGATAAAATCATTGCAGAGTGCAATGTGCCAATGCCATTTTGAGCGCCAAAATGGCGAAAAGCGTCGGGGGATTTCGATTTCCCCCGAACCCCTTTAAAACGACCTCGCAGGGGCGATTTTAATTTCGGACGTGCAATATAAATAGTAAGTGGTCTTTGTTTATAAATTTGCTTTACTTTTGTTGCGCCGTCCGCATTGAAAAACTTATTTTCAAAATGGACTAAAAATTGCCCGTCAGCAGAGGAAATTGATACGGGCAATTTTTGCCCAAGTCAGCAAAGCAAATTTATAACCCCTAAGTCAGTGGTAAGCAGATAGTTTTGTAATAAACTATCTGTAGCGATAAAGCTGTGTTTTTCTGTATTTTTTGCCGACTACCGAGAAATTGCGGTGTTTTTTAGCGGATCGCGCGGCAATATGTGCTTTTGCGCTCCAAAAGTACCAAAAACGCTAAAAATATTCAAAATATGTCAGTTTGACCCTATTTTGTCGGTGAATTTATTCTATAATAAAACTAACCACAGCGATAAAGCTGCGTTTTTCTGTGTTTTTCGTCGACTACCGAGAAATTGCGAGCATCATTTTCCGCTGCTGGCTCGCAATTTCAGCCGTCAGAGGAAACTTAGTGTTTCCTTTTTGTAGGCGGCGGTTCAAAGGCGGAAAATACGGAAAAACAATACCCACACTGTATAAATGATATATCGTCCATTATTCCTTACGCCCCTGCGAGGTCGTTTTGGGGTCCGGGGAATCGAAACCCCGGAACTTTTGCTTCTTTTGGTTACAAAAGAAGGACGCCTCTTGCCCCAAGAGAGTTTCACAACAGTTGTGAAATAAAAAGCACCAGAAATTTCTGTTTTAATTTTATACTAAAATTTTCTACTATACTTTAATTATAAAATATATGTTAGAATATTTCCAGAGGTGGAGTATATGAATTTCATATTAAAGAAAACCAAGGGTAAAAAACCTTCTATATATAAAACATTATACATACAACAAGAGTTGTCTGATAAAATTGAAATAATTGCTTCAAACAATCAAACAAGCTGGAACAATGTTGTAATTTCAATGATTGAAAGTTGTTTAAAATCAAACGAACAGGGTGATTAAATTGGATTTATTCAAAGAAATATTAATTAATGCTTTATCCAAAGAAACCGCACAGGTTTCTTTTCCGTCCTTTGACGGAAATATTGAAAAGCTTTTTGAAAAAGAGTGTTATCAGGTACTGCTCAGAATAAAAGAAATTTTAAACGACCATACATTAGAGGATGACGAATGCTTTTACAGAATTGAACACATTGTAAGAACATTTGAGGACTTAGGCTGTATGGATTTATCAAGGCACGATTTTGGGTGATATGGGGTAAATAAAATGGAAAAATCAAAACATAATACAATACCGCCTGTAACAGAGGTTGAATATGGCAAGGCATTTGGGGTACTCTTCCCCACTCTTGATAAGCTTAAAGAATTACTTGGCACTGACGGAGAAAAACACCTTGCTGACTTAATGAATTGTTATAATATAATGCTCAGGTACCATACAGCTAAAAGCTATCAGGAAGGTTTCACCGATGGAAAAAAGCCACTGCAGAATATTTAATCTTGACAAAAACCTTTTCATTATATATAATAAAAGTAGAAAAAGGCAAGACCTCAAACGGTTATGCCAAAGCATAGGGTTAAATAACCGCCAATACTTTAGCGAGTGGGGCGGTTATTTTACTTTTATAGTAAATGTCAACAGAAACACAATAGTCAGAATTAAAATCTTGATTATGTATCCCATAACAACCACCTCCTTTTAGGAGCGTGGCATAACCGCCGGTGTTAACCACCGTTAAGAAGTCTTACCTTTGATATACATTATACACCATATTTTATGCTAATTCAACATTTTTTAATCAGGTAATATTATGATTGAATATATAATAGGAAAAACTCTGCAAATATTTAATGGATA
>JAZORN010000067.1:0-12141 GCA_045656645.1 Clostridia bacterium
ACGTCAGTATTATTCTTGAATTTTCTTTGTCTTATAACAAAATTTCTTGTTTTTAAACTCTTCGACCTTAAACGCAGGAAAATTTGATATAATTTTTATGCGGAGGACGAAGATAGGCTGACGCCTTTCAAGGACGACAAAGAAAAAGAATACAAATTTAACAAGTTTAAGGCATATTGGGTTCGACTATCATATGCTTAAATTTAACGGAGGTGTAGTGTATGCCCATTAAAATTCCGGTAAAACTGCCGGCTGCAAAGGTTCTGGCAAATGAAAATATATTTGTAATGGATGAAAAACGTGCACAGAAGCAGGATATTCGTCCACTCAGAATAGGTATACTAAATTTAATGCCTACAAAAATTGAAACGGAAACACAGCTTGCACGCCTTTTGGGAAACACTCCTCTGCAGGTTGAGGTGGAGCTTGTGCAGGTAAGCACGCATAAGGCGAAGAATGTTTCCCAGGAGCATATGCTGGCATTTTACAAGACGTTTGATGAAATTAAAGATCAGAAGTTTGACGGCTTTGTTATAACGGGTGCGCCCGTGGAGAAAATGGAGTTTGAAGAGGTGGACTACTGGGAGGAGCTTTGCACCATTATGGAATGGACAAAGACGAATGTCCACAGCACTTTCCACATTTGCTGGGGTGCACAGGCGGCACTTTATTACCATTACGGAATTAAGAAGTATCCTCTGGAGAAAAAGCTTTCAGGGGTATTTGCTCATAAGGTTGTGTATAAAAACCCGATGCTTCTGCGTGGGTTTGATGATAACTTTATGGTTCCTCATTCAAGGCATACAACGGTAAGTCTTGATGATATTAAAAAGTGTAAGGAAATAAAGGTGCTTGCCGTTTCGGAAAAAGCAGGTCTGTATGCTGCAGCAACGGCAAAGGGAAAGCAGATTTTTATAACGGGTCACAGCGAATATGACCGGGACACGCTTAAAAAGGAATATTTGCGTGACAGAGATGCAGGGCTTAATCCTGACGTTCCCGAAAACTATTTTCCCGACGATAATCCTGAAAACGAGCCTGTTGTTACGTGGAGAAGCCACGCAAATCTTATATATTCAAACTGGCTTAATTACTTTGTATATCAGAGCACACCATACGATATTACGACCATAAAATGAAAAAAAGCAGGGAAAACCCTGCTTTTTTTGCTTTTTTCATCTTGAAAAAAATGTCGCAGTGTTGTATAATAACAAAAATACTATATTTTTAATATGGGGGAGATTATACTATGGCATATTATTTTAACGAACCTTCGCGTACATTCAGTGAGTATTTGCTTGTGCCCGGATATACAGGCCCGGGATGTATTCCTGCGAATGTAAGCCTTAAAACACCTCTCGTAAAATATAAAAAAGGGGAGGAGCCTAAATATTCGCTCAACATTCCGCTCGTTTCTGCAATAATGCAGTCTGTTTCCAATGACACAATGGCGATTGCTCTTGCTAAAGAGGGCGGTATATCTTTCATATACGGCTCACAGTCCATCGAGGACGAGGCGGCTATGGTTGCACGTGTAAAGAGTTATAAGGCAGGCTTTGTTGTAAGTGACAGCAACTTAAAGCCTGATGACACACTCCAGGACGTACTTGACCTTTTTGAAAAAACAGGTCATAACACTATGGCGGTAACTGCTGACGGAACAGCAAACGGCGTTCTAGTTGGTGTTGTTACAAGCCGTGATTACCGTGTAAGCAGAATGTCAACCGATATCAAGGTTAAGGACTTTATGACTCCTTTTGAAAAGCTGGTATGTGCTCCCGAAAACACTACTTTAAAGGAAGCTAATGATATTATCTGGGAGCATAAGCTTAATTCTCTCCCGATAATTAATTCTAAGAATGAGCTTAAGTATTTCGTATTCAGAAAGGACTATTCAACACATAAGAGTAATCCTAACGAGGTTCTTGACGATCAGAAGCGTTACCTTGTAGGTGCAGGTATAAACACTCTTGACTATGAAAAACGTGTTCCCGCACTTGTAGAGGCAGGCGCAGATGTCCTTTGCATTGACTCTTCAGAGGGTTACACAGCATGGCAGGCACAGACAATCAAGTTCATCCGTGACAAATACGGTGATGATGTAAAGGTTGGTGCGGGTAACGTTGTTGACCGTGACGGATTTATGTTCCTTGCTGAGGCAGGTGCAGACTTTATAAAGGTAGGTATCGGCGGCGGCTCAATCTGTATCACACGTGAGACAAAGGGTATCGGCCGTGGACAGGCTACAGCAGTTATTGAGGTTGCTGCAGCACGTGATGAATATTTTGAAAAGACAGGTATCTATATCCCGATTTGTTCTGATGGCGGTATAGTACACGACTATCATATGACACTGGCACTTGCTATGGGTGCTGACTTCCTTATGCTTGGAAGATATTTTGCACGATTTGATGAAAGTCCTACTCCCAAGCTTAACATTAACGGAACATATGTTAAGGAGTACTGGGGTGAGGGTAGTAACCGTGCACGTAACTGGCAGCGTTATGACCTCGGCGGTAAGGCAAAGCTTTCTTTTGAAGAGGGCGTTGACTCCTACGTTGTATATGCAGGCTCACTTCAGGATAATGTTGCAAAGAGCCTTTACAAGGTTTCATCCACAATGTGTAACTGCGGTGTGCTGACAATTCCCGAACTGCAGAAAAATGCAAAAATCACTCTTGTTTCCGCTACAAGTATTGTTGAGGGCGGTTACCACGACGTAACACTTAAAACAAGTGCAGGAAAGGATTGATCTTGATGTACAAGACAGACATTGAAATTGCACAATCTGTACAGATGAAGCATATCGGTGAAATTGCAAAAACAGCCGGTGTTGATGAAAAATATCTGGAGCAGTACGGAAATTACAAGGCAAAGGTTGACCTTTCGCTTTTAAAGGAAAGTGATAGAAAGGAAGGGAAGCTGATACTTGTAACGGCAATTACCCCCACCCCTGCGGGCGAGGGTAAGACAACGACCACAATCGGTCTTGCCGACGGTATGCGTAAAATCGGCAAGAATGTAATGGTTGCCCTTCGTGAGCCTTCGTTAGGTCCTGTTTTTGGTATCAAGGGCGGTGCAGCAGGTGGCGGATATGCGCAGGTTGTACCGATGGAAGATATTAATTTACACTTTACGGGTGACTTCCACGCTATCGGTGCAGCAAATAACCTTCTTGCGGCAATGCTTGATAACCATATTTATCAGGGGAATGAGCTTAATATAGACCCACGCAGAATTTCGTGGAAGAGATGCGTTGATATGAATGACCGCCAGCTTCGTTATGTAACGGACGGTTTAGGTGGCAGGGTGAACGGCGTACCCCGTGAGGACGGATATGATATTACCGTTGCATCTGAAATTATGGCAGTTTTGTGTCTTGCTTCCTCGCTTAGCGATTTGAAAGAAAGGCTTTCAAGAATTATCGTAGGCTATACCTATGATGAAAAGCCCGTTACGGCAGGCCAGCTTAAAGCGCACGGTGCTATGGCGGCACTTTTAAAGGATGCCATAAAGCCAAATCTGGTACAAACACTTGAGGGAACGCCTGCATTCGTTCACGGTGGGCCTTTTGCAAATATTGCACACGGCTGTAACAGTGTCATTGCAACAAAGATGGCGATGAAGCTTGGCGATTATGCCGTTACAGAGGCAGGCTTCGGTGCTGATTTAGGTGCTGAAAAATTCCTCGATATAAAATGCCGTTATGCAGGGCTTAAGCCTTCTGCAGTTGTTATTGTAGCAACTGTACGTGCACTTAAAATGCACGGCGGTGTGGCAAAAGCGGATTTGGGTGTTGAAAACACAGATGCACTTTTAAAGGGTGTTCCAAATCTTCTGCGTCACGTTTCAAACATCAAAAACGTGTACAAGCTTCCATCTGTTGTTGCGGTTAATAAATTCCCCACAGATACAGATAAGGAAATTCAGGTTATCATAGAAGAATGCAAAAAGCTTGGCGTAAATGTTGTCCTTTCCGATGTATGGGCAAAGGGCGGCGAAGGCGGAATAGAGCTTGCAGAAGAAGTAGTTCGTCTTTGTGAAGAGGAAAACAACTTTACTTTCAGCTATGAGGATGAGCTTTCGCTTCCTGAAAAGGTTGAGGCAGTTGTGAAAAAAGTTTATGGTGGCAGCGGTGTTGTATTTGATAAAAATGCGCAGAAGCAGCTTAAAACCCTTGCTGACCTCGGTTTTTCAAAGCTTCCCGTATGTATTGCAAAAACGCAGTACAGCTTTTCTGATGACCAGACAAAGCTTGGTGCGCCTGAGGACTTTACCGTTACAGTGCGTAATGTTAAGGTGAGTGCAGGTGCAGGTTTTGTAGTAGTTCTTACGGGCGAGATTATGACGATGCCCGGACTTCCAAAGGTTCCTGCGGCAGAGAAAATCGACGTTGACAACGACGGCAAGATAACAGGATTATTTTAAAGGCTGTGATAAAATGCACTGACCGCATAAAGCGTAAAAGATATTTAAAAATGTTATAAGGGGAAAATTCGTCGAAGAACGAATTTTAAGATTAAATCGCTTTATGCTACGGACAAACTTTACCTCTCGCAGTATCTCATACAGCTTCGGGTTCAGTTTGTACGTTCTGCACTATTTTCTCTTCGCCTTAAAGTCAGCAGTGATAAAATGTACGCATTTTATCACTGCTCATTTTTTTCTAAAAAATGACAATATATTTCAGAAAACTTGAAAATATATTTATGGTATGCTATAATTTTATTGTGACACAATAATGAGGGAATACAATTTTTTGATGCGTTTCTTGTTGTGTGAGGGAACGCTCTTTTTGTATCTCTCATAAAATGAATTGTAAATTTTGCGAAGAGGTTGTTAAAAACAGAAAAGGAGGAAAAAGGTGTTAGGATTAAAAGAAAAAATCAACGATTTATTAGGCGAAGGAATAGATGGAGAAAGCGATAGAGGTTTTAATAGAAAAACAGATAAGAAATCTAAATCTATTTCTATTATACTGATAGGAGTAATAGTACTAATTTCAATGCTTGTTATAAGTTTTATAACAAGTCAGGAGGGGAAAGTCACAACCATTGCTGAAACTTCGTTAAAAGAAGTGCTCACGATAAGCGAACTTGCAACTGTAGAATATACATATAATTCTATTGCTACTGTGAAGGAAAATAATACTGAGAAGTATTATGTTTCTTATAAAGGCACAGTTCAAGCAGGAATAAATTTTGACGATATAAAAATTGAAGAGAAAGAAAAAAAGATAATTATTCATATTCCTGATATAAAGATTTTAAAAGTTAACATCGATGATGAATTGGATTATATTTTTGTGAAAAAGAAGTACGACACCGAGAAAACGTTTCAAGAAGCATATACGAAATGTTTAGAAGATTTACAAGAGAAAGCAAACAAAAATAAACAATTGAGAAAAATGGCAGAAGAAAATGCAAAAACTACAATACAAGCATTGTTTAAACCTTTTGAAGAACAAATTCCTCAAGGCTATGAAATAGTATGGAAGTAGAAAGGAGCAATAAAATGAAACGCACAATATCTTTTTTTATATCCATTGTCGTGATGGTAACTTTATGTTCCTGCTCTTATGATAAAGAACTCCCGAAAGAAGAACAAATTAAAGCAATTTGCGAACTAGCAACGTTAAAATGTTATTATAATAATGTTGCTAAAAATGAGAAGAAAAAAGGAACGGGAATAAAACACACATTTGAAAAAGACAGAGAAATGTGGATTGAGTACGAAGGATTTGCAGAGATTGGTGTAGATATGGAACGTGTAACGATGCGAATAGATGATGAAAGTGTTGTAGTAAGTATGCCTAATGCTGAATTGTTGGATATTGGAATAGTTGCTGCTACATTAAATGAAAAGTCATACATAATTTCTGAAGATGGTTTTTTAAATAAAAATAAAATATCTACGGAAGAACAAAATAAAGCTATTAGCAAAGCCCAAAAGGAAATGACCGAAGCAGTAAAAGAAAACAAAGTGTTGTTCCAGCAAGCAGAAAAAGAGGCAAAAAATCTAATAGAGAGTTATATTAACAAGGTGGGCGAAGCTTCGGAAATAAAATATACAATAAAGTGGAAAAAAGCATAAATGTTTAAAACTCGCAGTACAGAAAATGTGCTGCGAGTTTTTTGCCGTATAGGAAATGATTTTAATGTATTGCTCAACTAACTTGTACGAACAGACTAAATGTTTATAAATTTGCTTTGCTGACTTGGGTAAAAATTGCCCGTATCAATTTCCGCTGCTGACGGGCAATTTTTAGTCCATCTTGAAAATGAGTTTTTCAATGCGGACGGCGCAACAAAAGTAAAGCAAATTTATAAACAAGGACCACTTTTAAAACAGAAAACCACAGCGGCAGTTTTATCCGCCCCTGCGAGGTCGTTTTAAGGGGTTCGGGGGAAATCGAAATCCCCCGACGCTTTTCGCCATTTTGGCGCTCAAAATGGCATAAAGTTCCCCCATAGAGTGGGGTAGGGGTTGAAAATAAAAAAATACCTTTACAAATAGCTTTACTTATGTTATTATACCCGTGTATTGTATCCTCGCAAGAGGAATAATAACAAGGAGGAAGTTAATATGGAAAGACAAAGGAAAATGTCAACGAGGACAATGGTGCTGGGTGCTCTTTTAACTGCTCTTGTAGTAATACTGCAGTTTATGGGGAGCTTCATCAAGTTTGGAATGTTCTCTATTTCTTTGGTATTGATACCGATAGCGATTGGTGCAATAACCTGCGGAAAGAGAGTGAGCACGTGGCTCGGTCTTGTGTTTGGCGTAGTAGTTCTGGCGAGCGGTGATGCGGCAGCGTTTTTGGTAGTAAATGCACCTGGAACGGTAATCACAGTGCTTCTTAAAGGTGTTGCCTGCGGATTTTTTGCGGGTTTAGTGTACGAGCTTATTGCAAAGGCTACCAAAAAGACCTACATTGCGGGGGTTGTAGCGGCACTTGTTTGTCCCATTGCAAATACGGGCGTATTTCTTTTAGGATGCCTTGTATTCTTTATGGAAACTATTGCCGTTTGGGCAGAGGGACTTGGATTTGGTGCGAATGTGGGTAGATATATGATTTTCGGATTGGTTGGCGGAAACTTCCTTTTCGAAATGGCTGTTAATATAATATTAGCCCCTGCAATCGTGCATGTTATAAAGGTGGTTTCTAAAAAATGATTTTAGCTATTGATATAGGAAATACAAACATAGTTACGGGTTGTATAAAGGACGGAAAAATCATTTTCCGTGAGAGGCTTTCAACAAAACACACTGCCACAAAGCTTGAATATTCAGCAATATTCAAGACGGCTTTTGAAATGTATGGCATTAACTCAGGCGAAATTGAAGGTGCAATTATTTCGTCGGTTGTTCCGTCTGTAACGGGTGTTGTGAAAGACTCTATTGAAACACTTTGCGGTACTCAGGTAATGGTTGTAGGTCCCGGAATTAAAACGGGGATAAGTATAGTTATTGATAATCCTGCACAGCTTGGAAGTGATTTGGTGGTTGATGCTGTTGCAGGTGTCAGTGAATACAGTGTTCCGCAGATAATAATTGATATGGGAACGGCAACAACAATTACGGCAATTGACCGTGAAAAGAGGTTTTTAGGCGGTGCGATAATGCCTGGCGTGAGGGTGTCGCACGATGCGCTTATTGACCGCACATCACAGCTTCCCAAGATTGCCCTTGAGAAACCCAAAAAGGTTATTGGCAGTAACACGATTGATTGTATAAAAAGCGGTATCATTTACGGCAATGCAGGTGCTATAGACGGAATTATAGACCGCTACCGTGAAGAATTGGGCGAGGATTGCACCGTTATTGCAACGGGCGGTCTTGCAAAGGTGATTGCACCGCTTTGCAAAAATGAAATCATTATTGATGAGGATTTATTGCTCAAAGGATTAATGCTGATTTATGAAAAGAATAAATAAACAAAGGAGCTTGCATTTCGCAAGCTCCTTTGTTTATTTAAAACCTGAAGTCTCTTATACCGTTTTGTATTTTTTCAAGATTATCTTTACAGATTTGCTTTACCTTTTCCTTTGGAATATTCTCAAGCTCCGCCTGGATAAGTGCCTCGCCAATTTTTTTAGTATCTTCGGATGCGTAATCCATCAAAAATTCCTTGAGTGTCATAAGGGCATTAGGATGACAACAGTTTTGTATCTGTCCCGTCTTGCACAGTGACATAAAGCGGTCGCCCGTTCTTCCTTCACGGTAGCACGCAGTACAGAAAGAGGGGATATGCCCAAGTTCCATCAGCCACTTTACAACCTCGTCAAGGGTTCTTGTATCGGAAACGTCAAACTGTTCACTGTCGTGGGGACGTTCTTCCTCCGTGTAACCGCCTACGGATGTACGTGATGCGCCGCTTATCTGAGATACACCAAGCTTAATTACCTTTTCACGCACTGCCTGACTTTCACGTGTGGAAATAATCATTCCCGTATACGGTGTCGAAATTCTTATAAGTGCGCAAATTTTTGCAAAGGTATCATCATCAATTCCATTGTCAAAAACATCGGGGTCAATATCGTCGGCACGCTTAATTCTCGGTACGCTGATTGTGTGCGGACCCACTCCGTGCACAGCCTCAAGATGCTCTGCATGCATTAAAAGTCCTGCAAATTCATACTTGTAAAGCTCTAAGCCGAACAGTACGCCAAGACCTACGTCGTCAATGCCGCCCTCCATAGCTCTGTCCATTGCCTCTGTATGATAGTTATAATCATGCTTGGGTCCCGTGGGGTGGAGCTTAAGATAGCTTTCCTTATGATAGGTTTCCTGGAAAAGAATATATGTGCCTATTCCTGCATCCTTAAGCTTTCTGTAATTTTCTACAGTTGTTGCGGCAATATTTACGTTGACACGTCTTATTGCTCCGTTTTTATGCTTGATTGAATAAATTGTATTAATACATTCAAGAATGTATTCGATTGGATTATTTACGGGGTCCTCGCCCGATTCTATAGCAAGGCGCTTGTGTCCCATGTCCTGAAGTGCGATAACTTCTTTTCTTACTTCCTCCTGCGTGAGCTTTTTCCTTGCAATATGCTTGTTATTGTAATGGTAAGGACAGTACACACAACCGTTTACACAGTAATTTGATAAGTAAAGAGGCGCAAACATTACAATTCTGTTGCCGTAAAATGCCTGCTTTATTTCTTCTGCAAGCTTATACATCTCCTGAACCTTTTCAGGGATTTCGCAGGCGAGAAGCACTGATGCCTCTCTGTGATTAAGTCCTGCACAGTGGGTTCCGTTTTCATCCCTGCGTGGTCTTGCCTTGTCAAGGATGCTGTCAATAAGTTCGATGTTGTTTTTGTTTTCCTCCGCATACGCAAGAGTTGCACGGATTTCCTCATCGCTGATGAATTCGTCTGCAATCATTGATTTTGGATTATACATAATTATTGCTCCTTTCTTTCAGGTCAGAAAAATCTTCCCCGTCAGTAATTTGTTCTTATTATATTTTATCAGTCTTTTATCTGCCAGTCAATAGGAGATTTAAGATGAGATATTAAAATTTCGTTTGCTTTCTTAAAATGTCCGCATCCCATAAACCCACGTGATGCGCTAAGCGGGCTTGGATGTGCAGCTTCCAGTACATAATGGTTGGGATTTGTAATAAGTTCTTTTTTCTTCCTTGCATTATTTCCCCACAGAAGAAATACAATAGGGTCATTTCTTTTATTAAGCTGACGTATTATTTCATCTGTGAAAAACTCCCATCCCTTGTCGTGGTGGCTGTTTGCCTCTCCCGCCCGAACGGTGAGCACAGTGTTTAAAAGAAGAACACCTTGCTGTGCCCAACTCATAAGATAACCGTTTTTGGGGATAGTGCAGCCAAGCTCTGCATTAAGCTCCTTATACATATTAAGAAGAGACGGGGGGATAGGTACACCCGGCTTTACGGAAAAAGCCATTCCGTGTGCCTGCCCAGGCTCGTGATAAGGGTCCTGACCCAGAATTACAACCTTAACATTTGAAAAGGGTGTTGCCTTCAGTGCGGAAAATAAATCGTACATATCGGGATATACGGTAGAGTTTGCATACTCTTCCTTTAAAAATCTTCTAAGACGCAGATAATATTCCTTTTGAAATTCACCGCCGATTTTTTCGTCCCAGTCATTGGCAAGCTTTACCATCAAAACCCTCTCCTTATATAGTCTTTTTCATAACACAGTTGCGAAAAACCACACCGCCGTGATGCATTACGGCAATGCCTGCTTTCTCAAACCCCATTTTGAGGTAAAATTCCTCTGCCGTTTTACTTGAATCAAGGCTAAGCTCACAAATTCCGTTTTCCTTCGCCCATGATTCTGCTTTCAGAAAAAGCTCTGTCGCAATGCCACGGCGCAAAAAGTCTTTATGTGTATAAAGGCGGTTTATATATCCGCTACGCTCCATACTTATAAAGCCGACCATTTTCCCCTTGTCAAATGCTGCAAGATTAAAGCAGGGGGAAAGGTTTCTACGGAATTTATTAATATCAAAGTTTTGCGGTGCCCACGCATCAAGCTCTGCCTGCGTGTAGTCATCTGCGCATACAGAGTGCACCGTCTGCGTAATTAATTGTACTACATCTTCATATTCGTCGTCAAGTAATCTTCTTATATACATAGAAAAACCTCCTATATATGGGGAACACAAAGAAAGTAGTGCAGAACGGACGATGAATTTAATATTGAGAATATTCAGTCATTTCGAATTTCGCACTCCGAACTCCGCACTTCCAAAGGAAAAACATAACCCACATACAATTGTATGTGGGTTAGTCGAAATCAATTACTTAAATTTTCTTTTTCTTGCAGCTTCAGACTTCTTTTTACGCTTTACGCTGGGTTTTTCATAATGCTCTCTTTTTCTAACCTCGGACAATACGCCTGCCTTAGCACAAGAGCGCTTAAACCTTCTCAGGGCGCTATCTAAAGATTCATTATCTTTAACTCTGATCTCTGACATTTCATACCCTCCCCTCGCAGTACTTGCTCATCAAGTTCTGCATAAAGTAACATACTAATTATAACATAAGAAAATTAACTGTCAAGAATTTTTTTAAAAAATTTTAAACAGCCCCTGGTGCTTGATATAAAACCGAAATTGTGATAGAATAAATCTACTTATATAATAAGAAAACAATTTATGCGGAGGTGTGCTTGTGATAACATATGATGAAATAAGGAAGAATGAAGATATTAAAAATTATATAACCCACGCAGACAAAAGTCTGGAGGCGCTTGGCTTTACCGAGCATAGCTTTGCCCACGTGACACGTGTTGCACATACTGCAAAATATATATTGGAAACACTCGGGTATGACACACATAAAATTGAGCTTGCAATGATTGCGGCATATCTTCATGACATAGGAAACCTTGTCAACCGTGATGAACATAGTCAGAGCGGTGCTGTGATGGCTTTTCGTATCTTAGATAAATTAAATATGGAAAGTAATGATGTTGCAACTGTAGTTACGGCTATAGGAAATCACGACGAGGGAACAGGCGTTGCAGTAAACGAAGTGGCAGCAGCTCTTATCATCGCTGATAAAACAGACGTGCGCCGCAGCAGGGTGCGCAACAGTGACATTTCTACCTTTGATATACATGACAGAGTTAATTATTCTGTGCGTAATTCTACCGTAACTATTAATGAAGAAAAGACAATTATTCAGCTTGAATTGGATATTGATACAAAATTTGGTTCAGTTATGGATTATTTTGAGATATTTATGGGAAGAATGATTATGTGTCGCAAAGCAGCAGAGAAATTAGGGCTCAGATTTAAGCTCGTAATCAACTCCCAGCAGCTGCTTTAAAAATTTTTTCAAAAAACGACAAAAAGGTGTTGACAAAGTGGTTGTGAGTGTGGTAATATAACACACGTTGTCGCTTTTGAAAAGCCAACACAAAAAAACTTAAAAAAGTTTAAAAAAAGTGTTGACAAAGTGAGCAGTGCGATGTATAATAAACAAGCTCGCTAAAAAAGCGACGCACATTGAACCTTGAAAATTAAATAGCGTAAGGGCTCAAAAGAATTTTATTCATTTGAGATTAACTTTAGGCGAATACAAGCCAGACAGTACAGTAAACAACGTACAAAGATTTAGTTTAGAGCCAAAAACTCAAAAAC